>JABIQT010000307.1 GCA_018667995.1 Candidatus Latescibacterota bacterium | reverse complement strand
GTCTGTATCATGTAGAGCGTCACTCAACTTCCTCCGATCCGACACACGATCACTGTTGACGAAAATATTCACGTGCTTTCGCAACGAACCGTGTTCGTCGACGAGATAGTCTCCGAGACCCGGCCATGAGGCATCGAGGGATGCGACGACATCCGCCACCGATGCCACGTTCATATCATGGTGTTCCGGAAGTCCAGGAAAGAAACGAATGAGGTGCCTTGTCAGTCGGACATGTACCATATCACCATCCTCTGTACCAGGGAGCGTGGGCAACTATCATCACCGGGTGCCCTAAATTCACCATCCTGAATAAACGTGAATGGCTCTGATGGCGGGCATATCACAGCATGGCGCCGCGCGCCATATAGCTACGCCGGGAGAAGGAACAAACACGATATCAATTGTTAACTGGTTGCTCAAACAATTATAACAGCACAGATTGGGGTATGCAAACGGAAAGAGGACAGGACCGCGATATCAGTCGAGCTGGTACACCAAGAAGTGTATCGAGAGGGCGTCGATACAATGGAAAGGATCTGTGCGATGGGACTGCGGGATGAGTATACCGACCACTTCGAACGACAGTTCAAGACATTATCAGGAATTTACACTACCGTGAACGAACGGGCATGGCGCTACGAGGATGTGAAGATCAAGGGCGTTTGGCAGTGGACGTACCACACATTAGAAACGATAGAATTCTATATGGGCGACCGAACGACCTTTGATTGGGGAAACCATTTCGGCGTAGATTGGGAGGACCATGGCGCCAAAGCCTCACCAGAGCCGAAAGCAATGGCTTTGTATCAGGAGATGATACGAGAGAAGACCCTAACGGAGCTTGCCCACAAAGAGGACAGCTCATTCAGCCAAACTGAGACCGTCTTCGCCTGGACGGGCGCCACCTACGCCGGTCGGCTGATGTATCTATTACGACACACGCAGCAACACATAGGTGATATCAATCAGGTGCTTCGCCTTTCGGAATGCAAAACGCTTGAATGGCACTGAGCAGAAGAAGGGCGCAGTAAACAGGATGGCCTAAAGCACGTTAACCGGGCGGACGAGTACCTCCCGAATCGAAGTATCCTGGGCCAGAAGTTGATCGGCGACTTTTCGAGCCTGATCCTTGTCCTGATAGATACCGAGTCGAACGCTGTACCATGAGGTGCCACCTTCGTCGGTAGTATTGAGCACGTAGGGCTCATAGCCCTTGGACTCGTAATTTGAGGCCAGATCAGTGGCATTCGCCTGAGACCGGAAAGCGCCAATCTGGATCGTGTACGAATCTGCGGAACGCCCGACCAGTACACTGTCCAATGCTTCGTGGTCCTGCAGGTCAGGAGGTCTGGTTTGAGAGGCCACCACCACCTGTCGCGACGCTGAATTGGGGGCAGTCCACCTGCCTATCATGAAAACCAACGCAAGGGACAACACAACGGCACCGCCGATGACGCCCAGTTTTCGCAGAGTAAAAGTGTAATAGAACACACGATCCATGATTCAGCATCCCGTGAACGGACGAATAGGTCAGCAAACATTACTCGCTACGGACCTAATAATATGATTCATGCCATATCCGGCAATCGGGGTAGACCTTAGCTGAATGGAAAAATGACCTTAGAACTGACAAACGTGGGAAGATATTATAATAGAGGAATACATGAGCCAGGCCGGCCCGAACGACAGGAGTCCAGTAACTGATGACGTATATTGAACCAGAGATGATAGTCATACAGGGCGGTTGTTTTTGGATGGGAAATAACGATGGACCGAGTATTGAATCTCCTCGCCACCAAGTCCGATTAAGTACGTTTCAAATGGCGCGGTATCCGGTTACACGTACAGAGTTTCAAGCCTTTATTGACGCAACTGACCTGCCGCCACCTCCCTGGTGGGATGAACCTGCTTTCCAGGGGGACCGGAAACCCGCCATCGGCATAAATTGGATCGAAGCTAATGATTACTGTAAATGGCTGAGCGAGGTTTCAGGAGGGTGTTATAGACTGCCGACGGAAGCGGAGCGGGAATGTGCGGCGCGTGGAGGAGCAGACGACGTGGTATATCCCTGGGGCGACGCTCTCCCCCAATCCCATCGCGGCGGCCGGCATCAACCCGTTGAAGAAGTCGGCAGACAGGACGGTCCGAACGGGTTTGGTCT
>JABIQT010000117.1 GCA_018667995.1 Candidatus Latescibacterota bacterium | reverse complement strand
TGGCCTTCCGCGGCATAAGAAATCCTCTAACATCGATCGGATTCACCACGCGCTTCTGAATCTCGGCAGAAAGTGGCTCCGGCACGACTTCGTCGGCATCTATCCATAGAATCCACGACTTGGTGGCATGGTCAACGGCAAGCGCCTTGGTGCCTGAGAACCCCAGCCATTCGCTTTTTATGACTTTTGTGGCATACTCCTCAGCTATGGCCACGGTCTGGTCCGTGCTCCCCGAGTCAACCACTATAATCTCATCCGCCCACTGGATACTCATCAGGCATGCACGGATCATCCGCTCTTCATTGAGTGTAACGACGATAGCTGATATTGATGACATGGTCAGTCCGGTAGGAAAGCTTAAGATGTCCAAATTCCGTCAGTGTTCCGGTGCTGTCTCGATATCGATTGCTGGGCCGATTCCTTCGGGTTCTCGAACGGAATCGATCATGTTCTGCACGGTTCTGCTAGGGGCACGGAAGAACGGGGTTAAACCAAGCGTAACGGAGAAATTCAGGAGCATCCCTATTGTTCCGATCCCCTGTGGCTTGATGCCGCTTTCAAAGATGCCGAAATCCCAGGGAAGCATTCCAAAAAAGACGCACGCTATAATATAGAAAGCGGTAAACCCAATACCACACACCATACCAATCACAGCGGGCATGGTGCCGACGCGACGACTGAAGATACCGAGAACAATAGCTGGAAAGAAACTTGCAGCTGCAAGTCCAAAGGCGAATGCGACCACCTGGCTAACGAAACCGGGAGGGTAGATCCCGAAAATCCCTGCAATGACGACCGCAACGCCGATTACTTTGCGCCCTACCGACAGCCTCTTCTTTTCAGTGGCCTCAGGATTCAGAACGCGATAGTAGAGATCGTGCGCCACACTCGAGGAAATGACCAGCAATAGTCCACTCGCGGTCGATAGAGCTGCGGCCAATCCACCTGCCGCCACCAGCGCTATTATCCAGCTTGACAGCTCGGCCATTTCTGGCGTTGCCAGAACGATGATGTCTTGATCTGGGCCGGATAGTCCTCGATCACGCATAGTCTGTCTCGCATCTGCTCCTAATTCGCCCCCAGATACAACCCAGGTCTGGTGATCGGCCCGGACCTTGGAAACTTCAGCCGCGGGCATAGATCCGCTGCGAAAAATCTCATTATCATTATTTGCTGAGTACCTCATGACTCCATCGCCGTCGTCCAACCACATGATCAAACCTGTCCGTTCCCAGCTGTCAAACCATGTCGGAAGCTGTTCCGTCGTCTTATCATTGAGACTCTGAATCATGAAGTACCGAGCAAATGCAGCAGTTGCCGGCGCCGTCAAATATAGCATTGAAATGAATAGAAGTGCCCAGAAGGCGCTCCACCGCGCCGCTTGGACAGATTTGACAGTGTAGAACCTCACGATAACATGAGGGAGACCAGCCGTCCCCACCATCAGAGCCAAGGCAACACAGAATACATTTGCCTTATCCCAGCCGCCGACGAAGGTATCGGTATACCTTGAGAATCCAAGGTCCGTCTGAATCTGATTCAATTTATCGAGCAGATAGACAGCCTGCTCGCCGGAAGCATCCGATGTCAGCGTGCTCCCAAGCCCGAGTTGTGGCACTGGCACGCCGGTCAGTTTAATACTAATGGCAATAGCAGGTATAAGGAATGCGGTTATTAGCACCCAATACTGTGCTACCTGAGTCCACGTGATCCCCTTCATGCCACCTAGTGTAGCATAGACGAAAACGATGGCCATTCCTATAACGACACCTACATTGATGTCCACCTCAAGGAATCTGCTGAAAACCACGCCAACCCCGCGCATTTGCCCAGCAACGTATGTGAAACTGATGAATACAGCGCATAGAACAGCAACCACGCGCGCAATGTTGGACTCATATCGGTCCCCGACGAAATCAGGCACCGTATAGTGGCCGAACTTTCGTAGATATGGTGCAAGGAACAGGGCAAGGAGCACATAGCCGCCGGTCCATCCCATGAGATAGATGCCACCGGCGTAAC
>JABIQT010000042.1 GCA_018667995.1 Candidatus Latescibacterota bacterium | reverse complement strand
GTTACTGATTACAACTACGGGATTTGCAGAAAGAGTTCCGGCGCGGCACGCGTCCACTACCGACTGCATATTGCTTCCGTTATGCGAGGCCAAAAAACCTACGTTCCAATTCTTCATCTAAAGACCATATCCCAGAATGATGAAATCCTGCCCGACCAGATGGTCCTATCGCCGGACGAATGCCCTCGCGCCGGAACGGACAACGTCAAGACCCGATATGCATGAGGTGGATCCACATGGGGCTCTTACCGACGTTATAGGTCTCCAACCGATCCAGTGCCCCGGTCTCCTGATTGATCGAATAGGAGGCCATATTGTCGGATTCGAGTCCTCCAGCAAAAAGATATCGCCCTTCGGGATCGATATTGAATGCGCGAGGCATGGGCTCTGTTGGAGCCTGTCCAACCGACTCCAACTCGCCCGTGGACTGATCTATGCGGTAGCAGGCGATGCTCTCATGTCCTCTGTTTGACGCGTAGAGGAAACGACCAGTGGGGTCGATATGAATCTGCGCACAGGTATTCTCACCTTGCCAACCTTCGGGCAGTGTCGAAAGTGTCTGAAAGGGAGCCAGCGTGCCTTTTTCCGAGTCGAAATGATATGCTGTCACGCTACAGCCTTGCTCGTTGTCGACGTAAACCACTTTGAGAGAGGGGTGGTGCACGTAGTGTCTTGGTCCGGTGCCCAGAGGTTGCGACACGGTCGGCGGATCATTAGGCGTCAGCTTACCGGTGGACTCATCGAATCGGAACTGATAGATCACGTTGGAATCAGACACATGAGGAAGAAATACAAACTGGTTTGATGCGTCAGTCTGGGTATAATGTGCGAACTGTTGTGTCTCACGCCACTCTACGGGCGGACCATGGACAGCGCCGTCCTGCCCAATAGGATGTACTCCGATGAGTCCCCCACCGTAATGGGCTGAGAAGAGGAAACGGCCCGTATTGTCGGTTGAGAGACAACAGGGGTCTGAATCGATCGTCACAGAGGCAAACTGCCTGAGGGATCCATTGTCCTGATCTATTTCGAAACTCAAAACTTCACGGGTAGATCTGAGACCTGCATAGAGGAAACGCTGCTGAGGATCTACCGCCAATGGCGCGGGGCCACTTTCAAGCGCAGTATTCTCCTTTAGCTGAAGGTATCCCGTTTCCAAATCCACAGAATATCGTGCGATACGATTCTCGCCGGTAACCGACAGATATAGATACAATGCCATATCTTCTAATTCTCCTGTTTCTTTTTCGCACAATGAGGGCAAGACAACGGTACCGCAGATGCAATGTGGCAGGCGGCAATATGCGGATCACTCTCAATCGGGATAGCAATAACCAGCTATCCGAAACCTTGAGAAATACTGGTTACCCACTCCAACGTACTGTCTTTAGCCCGCTTTGACAGATGAAAAAGTATGCTCCACAGATCGATTCCGACTCAATCCTCTGCGTTCAGACGGACCATATGAATGTCCATCGCGTCTTCTGTACCGGCATAGTACATCACTGCGACGCTGCCATCGGGCAATCCTTCGGCAAAAGGTAAACCAAAGGACCATACGGAGAATCCGAGGGCACCGGAACGGTCCACATCTCCCGAAGACGGATCCTGATGCTCGTAGACGACCACCTCCGTCTCCTCATCAAACGAGGCATCGATCGATGGCGCCATGCGCGCTCTGATGGTCTGCGTGTTGAAGCGGTCGACCCATGCCAGTACAATCCTCCCATCCGGCAACACCGCCGGATGGGAGGCTTGATCGGTGAACCCCATATCCTCGGCCTCTGACCAGGTTTCGCCTCCGTCGGAACTGAGTCGCCGGTGTATGTTCAGATAAGATTCGGTTTCCCTATCATACGTCCATAGAAAAGCGGCCAATCGTCCATCGGGCGCGACGCCAACTCGTTGGTCCCAATTAAAAATCCGACCGTCTGGATCGAAACCCGCGATGTAGGAATTTCCCCAGGTGCGCCCTTGGTCCCATGAATGGCGGAGCACTGCCTTTTGATACCATTTATTGGTATCGGCATAGGTCTTATTCGACTCCACGCTCATAGCAAGTCTTCCGTCCCTGAGTTTCAGAATTGGGCAGGTGAGACTAGGGGGGCCAATATCGGCAGACATGGGTACATGGCGCCAGACAGTCCACGACTCCCCACCATCGTAGGAATCCGCAAGGACCACAGCCATGGGCAGACACCCTTCTGTCTCCGGATTAAAGAGCGGCTGTCCTGGGAACGTCTGTCTGTCAACCCAGAGCCCTGAAGCCAGAAGATGTTCCGGCTCCAACTCGGTTACATAGCAAATCTTTACGGTACCATGTTTGCCGTCTACTGTCGGGCTATCGAAGGGAGAACGCGGCGCACTCCAGGTCGCCCCAGAATCGTTCGAGCTCACTATCTCAATAGTCTCGTCCTCACCGTCTTTGGTGGATCCGGCACGATAGGTCGCCAACAAACGCCCGTCTGACAAAGAGGCAAGACATGGGAATGTGAGATTGGCCCTCGCAGTGCCTATTTCACTTTGACAGACTATGGAACGGCTTGTCACTCGCATCTTAAGATCTCTCCCAAAAGAGTCTGTGCGATATTCCCACCACTAACCACCGCGACAACCGTCTTCCCCACCACGTCAACGACACCCGCCTGCACTGCTGCCACGGCAACAGCGCCCCCCGGTTCGGCGACCAGTTTGGCGTCGCCCGCCAATTCTCGGATGGCCTTCTTTGCTTGATCATCGGATACGAGGACCACATCATCCACATAGGCCAGTACGTGCTCGAAGGGCGCGGCACCTGGACGGGCAGCGATAAGTGCATCACAGATTGTATTGGGTTCGTCGACTTCACACAGCGACTTCTGCCTGAAGGACTGGTATAGAGCCTGTGAACCTTCAGGCTGCACACCTATGATCTTCACTTCGGGTCGGATTGACTTGACGGCCGCCCCGATCCCCGCAATCAAACCGCTGCTGCTTACGGGAACCACGATAGCATCCACATTGGGTGCCTGATCCAGAATTTCCAGTCCCAGCGTGCCATGCCCACGGAGCACGTTCGCGTCCTCCCAGGTATTAATCGTGGCCAGTCCCCGATCGACAGCAAGCTGCTCGAGAGTATCCCACCTGGCCTGATTGTGGTCATCGCAGAACACGACTTCCGCTCCGAATTGTCTGGTGCGTTCTACCTTGAAGGGCGAAGTCTTTTTCATCATTACAACGGAAGTTGGTATTCCAAGGAGCGTACCCATATAGGCAAATGCAGCTGCAAAGTTACCCGAGGAGGAAATCGCTGCTCCGCGTTCTTTCTGCTGGTCCGTCAATTTATTGAGTATCGTGAAGGCGGCGCGGGATTTGTAGGATCCTGTAACCTGAAGGTTCTCCGCCTTCAGTAGCAAGTCGGCTCCGGTCTTCTTGGAAAGAGCTTCGAATCGCAGTAGGGGAGTCTTCAGAACCTGGGAGGGTAGTTCACGGGCGGCATCTTCGATTTCTGAGAGGGTTATCATCCGCACTCCGACAGCCTGTTAGCGGGTCCTTTATTGACGTATTCTTTGATGGTCTATATATTGCGTGCTCTGTCATCTTGTCAAGGCGTAAAGCACAGTATTCACTTGCCTGTGCAGTGCGCCCAGATCCATGGGTAATCATGAAAAAAGCAGTCATCCTCCTCAGCGGGGGTGTAGATTCTACAACGACTCTAGCGGTGGCTCAGCGGGACGGCTTTGAATGCTACGCCATCAGTTTCGACTATGGTCAGCGACACAGGTACGAATTGCAGGTATCCGCCGCGGTCGCCGAGCGAATGAGTGTAAAGCGTCACCTGACTGTACCCGTAGATTTGCGGGGTATTGGCGGTTCGGCACTAACCGACGACGTGGAGGTACCGACGGATCGTAACGCAGAAGATATGGCCGAGGACATTCCGGCCACATATGTTCCCGCTCGGAACACGATTTTCTTGTCCATAGCCCTGGGATGGGCGGAGGTGCTGGGCGCCTTTGATATCTTCTTCGGCGCCAACGCTGTTGACTATAGCGGATATCCCGATTGTCGGCCGGAATATATCAGTGCCTTCGAGAGCCTGGCAAATCTTGCAACCAAGGCTGGCGTTGAAGCAGCTGGACAGTTCCGGGTGCATGCACCATTGCTCCTTCTTGCGAAGGCCGACATCATCCGTACTGGCGTAGCATTAGGGGTCGACTACCGGAACACCTACAGCTGTTACGCGCCAGCGGACGATGGCGCCGCCTGTGGACGTTGCGATTCCTGTCTCTTACGTCTCAAGGGTTTCGAGGACGCGGGTATCGCGGATCCAACCAGATACCAATCCGTGTAACGTGGCGTGCGAAACCAGGTGATTAGAATTCCGATCCATGCAGATATCTGAGCTATTCTACTCCATACAGGGCGAAGGTCTGCTGGCAGGACTTCCCTCGTTTTTCGTGCGTACATCAGGATGCAATCTTCGTTGCCGTTGGTGTGACACGCCA
This sequence comes from Candidatus Latescibacterota bacterium, assembly GCA_018667995.1. GTDB lineage: Bacteria > JAAXHH01 > JAAXHH01 > JAAXHH01 > JABIQT01 > JABIQT01. Next base: position 8,148 of record JABIQT010000042.1, on the reverse strand, counting down.
TATACTTCGTGGCGGTCGGAAGGCTCTGCCATCTGTGTCGATGAGATCGTAAGGGCCGTCAGGAAACATGATACCCAGCATGTGGTCGTCACAGGTGGGGAACCGATGATATCCCCTGATATCAAGAGCTTGACGGAGACACTAGCTGGCGAGGGCTATCATATAACTGTTGAAACGGCAGGAACCGTATTCGAGGATATTTCATGTAGCCTGGCCTCCATCAGTCCCAAACTGTCCAACTCGACACCTTGGAAGGAAGAGGGCGGAAAATTCGCCGACCGCCATGAATCACTTCGAGACAATGCGAGCGTGGTGCAGTCATTCATGGATCGGTATCCCTATCAGTTGAAATTCGTAATAGACACTGCCGATGACATGGTTGAGATCGAGGCCCTCTTGGCTCAATTGCATAACGTGGATCGATCGCGTGTGTTACTAATGCCGCAGAGCGTATCAAAGGAACAATTCGCCGAGAAGTCGCACTGGATTGCAGAACTTTGCCTTCAGCACGGCTTTCGCTTCGGTACCCGCATCCATTTGGATCTATACGGCAATACACGTGGCACATGAAAATCAGGAAAACAACATGACACTAGAACCAAGAACAAAACAGTTCGAGTTCCTCGGCGCAGAGGCGCTCACGCCAGAGGTCCTGGAGACATTTCCCTATGAATTTCCGGGGCAGTCACTAGATATCGTCATCGATACCGATGAGTTCACAGCAATGTGCCCTTGGACTGGTTTGCCAGATTTCGCTACCGTCAGTATTTCGTATACACCCGATCAGAAATGCCTGGAGCTTAAAGCATACAAGTTTTACCTTCTCTCGTATCGTTCTGTGGGAATGGTACAGGAGCATGTGACGCGCCGAATTCTGAACGATCTGGTTGCGTACGTCGAACCTATACATATGACTGTAAAGACTGATTATCGCGTGCGTGGCGGAATTCACACCACATGCACGGCAGAATATGCCGACCACAGTCAGGCGGCCCGCTGAATGGCGCCTGAGGACCATCTCCGCCTCACGAATCCGCCCTCTTATCCCCGGCATGAATTTCTGCAACCCTGATCTTTCAAGGAGCCTATCCATATGGGTGCATATACCCCTATACCTCCAGTAGACAGACGCCACACGGACGTACAACACCTAGACCTGCCTTACATGTTTGAGCCGCCTGAGACCAGAGAAGAGTGGATGAAGCGCGCCCGAGCACTGCGAGAACAGATCCAGGTAGGGTTGGGACTGCTTCCGTCACCGGAGAAGTGTCAGCTGAACCCTCAGATTTTTGACCGGATCGAGCACGAGGACTACACCGTAGAGAAGGTATACTTTGAGAGTCTTCCCGGTTTCTACGTCACTGGCAATCTGTACCGTCCATTGAACAACGACGAGCCGGGGCCAGGTGTCCTCAACCCCCATGGACATTGGAAGAACGGACGGTTTGAGAACAGCGAAGATGGCTCGATTCCAGGTAGGTGTATAGAATTAGCCCGAATGGGATGCGTGGCCTTTGCCTATGATATGATAGGGTACAACGATAGTCGCCAGTTGGACCATCGGGATTTCGGTGACCAGAGGCTCGAGCTCTGGGGCATAAGCATGATGGGCCTACAGGTGTGGAATAGCATTCGGTCCATCGATTTCCTGGAATCCCTGCCCGACGTCGACAAACGCAAAATCGCATGCACAGGATGTTCAGGTGGTGCGACTCAGACGTTTATTCTCACAGCAGTTGATGACAGGATCATGCTCTCGTCTCCCGTTAATATGATCTCCAATCATATGCAGGGCGGCTGTCTCTGCGAAAATGGGCCCCTAATGAGGATAGGAACCAATAATATCGAAATTGGAGCGCTCATGGCTCCGCGCCCCATGCTTATGATTTCTGCCACGGGCGACTGGACGGTCAATACGCCAAATCTGGAATACCCGACTATCCGAGAGGTCTATCGGCTATTCGAAGCCGAAGAGAACCTGAGCCATGTACAGATTGATGCCGGTCACAATTACAACAAAGATTCGCGTAATGCGATGTATCCATTCTTCGCAAAATGGTTGCTCGATACGGAGGTCCAGATGCCGTATTCTGAGCGATCATTCGCTATGGATCCGGTGGACAATCTGAAGGTATTTGGCGAGGGACCGCTTCCCGAAGGGGCAGTCGATGAAGAAGGTCTAATCGACATCATTCTACAGAAAGTCCGAGCCCGTTTCGACAAAAACACGCCAGACGCTACCAAGGAACTGCGCAAGTTTCGGAAAACCGCCAATGCGGCCTTCCGGGCAATGATCGGAGCAAGTGTTCCCGCACCGGCAGACATCGTCGAAACACCCTTGGGGATGACGCGCAAACAGGGCTATTCTGTCAACCGCATCATCGTGGGTACCAGCGACAGGGGAGACCGGGTACCAGCCCTGGTATATGAACCGGGTAAGAAATCCCGTGGCGCCGTGCTGGTCGTACATCCAGGTGGCTCGGATCGTCTGATTGATGACGATGGGAATCCGAGTCCGGTCATTGGCGGTCTACTTGAGCAGGGCCAGACCGTGATGACCATAGACACCTTCGGCACGGGTGACAGTATCTCGGAAGCAGGCGACTCGGCGCGACAGTATAGCACCACCTACAACCATACCAAGACGGCATATCGGATTCAGGACATCATCACAAGCGTCACAAGCTTGCGTGAGCGCACGGGCGCCTCGACCGTTGGTGTCATCGGGACCGGAGATGCAGGCCTGTGGTGCCTGATAGCTGCGGCGTTGGATCCGCACATCGCTAGAGCTACATGTGACACCCTGAAATTCAATATGGAGGACGATCAGGCATTCATAGACAAATTGTTTATTCCGTGTCTTCGACGCGCTGGAGATCTCCGAACGGCAGTCGCCCTGGCCGCTCCTGCCGAACTGCTGCTCCACAATACAGGCGGCATTTTCCAGACGGAATGGATGGAGGAAATCTACCGCGTCGCAGATTCGCGCGATCGTCTTCGTGTGGCCCGCCGGCGGGCACCTGTTCCGGAGCTTGTGGATTGGGCGATTAATGGAGCCTCGGGATCCGTTTAAAGAGGGAGTTCAGTATGTCAAACCGTATCCAGCTGGTTGAAATAGACGTCCCGGAATTTGGACTGCCCGGTGTCCAGCCTGAGATATCAACCGAGGAGTATGAGTCTCGTATTCTGGCGACGCGCCAGCGTATGGCGGATCGCGGCTTGACGCACCTCGTGGTTTACGGCGACAGGGAGCACTTTCCAAATCTGATGTTCCTGACCGGCTTCGATCCACGCTTCGAGGAGGGGATGCTCATCATGGGTATAGAAGGCCCTCCCCACGTACTGGTCGGAAACGAGGGATTCGACTATGCAAAGCGTATTATCGGTATTGCTCACAAGCTGTCTCTGTTTCAGAGTTTTTCGCTCCTGGGACAATGGAGGGACAAGCTCATACCTCTTTCCCAGATTCTCGAGGAAGAAGGGATTGGACCGGGATCCCGAGTAGGTACTGTGGGCTGGAAATCCTATGACGAGCGAGAAAGCTTGGATCCCGCCACGTGCATTGAAATCCCCGCCTATATCGTAGATGCACTGAGGGAGGCCGTCGGCGCCAGACACGGCGTCACTAATGCCACAGATTTCTTTACCAATGCTTCTAACGGGCTGCGCGCGATCAATAGTGTCGACCAGCTCGCGGTCCTGGAATTTGGCGCTACATTTGCATCCCAGGGCGTAAGGAACATGACCGAACATGTGGTCCCCGGAGAGACGGAGCTCGGTATCGTAGAGACCGCCCGACTCAACGGCCTGCCCTTATCCTGTCATCCCGTGGTCAACGCCGGTTCCAGGTCTCCACAGCTGGGTAGCCCCACCTTGAATAGCGTCTCAGTGGGCGACCCGATGCTAATGGCAATAGGGGTATGGGGAGGACTTAGCGCCCGGGCGGGTTTCATCGTACATGACGAAGACGAACTCCCTTCTGGTGCCCGCGATTATGTGGAGAACTTCGTCAAACCTTACTACGCTGCCGCGGTAGACTGGTATGAGACGGTAGGAATAGGTACCGTCGGGGGCGAGCTTTACGAACGCATAGAATCGCATTTTACGGGTCGCCCTTTCAATCAGTCATTGAATCCGGGCCACTTGATTCATCTGGACGAATGGGTGAACAGCTCAATAGAACCCGGATCCAAGGCCAAACTTACCTCTGGAATGGCGATCCAACTGGATATCATCCCGGTTCACACAAACGAAGCGTATTATACAACCAACGTGGAAGATGGTATTGCACTGGCAGACCAGGATCTCCGCAGCCAACTCGAATCCAACCATCCCGAAATGTGGTCGAGAATTCAGGCTCGTAGGCGTTTCATGAAGGAAATCCTGGGCATCAATCTTGGCGAGGATGTATTGCCATTCTCGAACATGCCGGCAGTATTGCGTCCCTATCTGTTAAGTCCCCAAAAAGCTCTGGTTCAGGTTTCTTAAGTTGGAGGTAAGACATGTCTGATGCGGATTTATCTGGGATACGGGCCCGTTCCTTCTGGCCCGACAAATGTGAGGGAGCTGTCTCCTTATCATTTGACGACGCCGCACCTACCCATCGGGAGATAGCCATCCCGCTGCTGGATCGGTACGATCTGCCCGGTACCTTTTATGTCCCCACTGGTGGATCGGGCTGGCTTGATCACATACCGTTCTGGCGAAATGCCGCAGCCCGAGGTCACGAGATAGGCAACCACTCGGTGAATCATCCCTGTTCCCGCAATTTCGATTTTGTATCTCCGGGCAATGATATTGAATCATTTTCAATGGATCGATACGAGGCCGAGGTGCTTGAGGCAACAGCAAACATCCGCCAGGCCATTCCCGACCAGACCGTCTTCAGCTACTGTTATCCATGCTATCACAGTTGGATCGGCTCGGGTGCTACACGTGAGAGTATCGTTCCGGTTGTTGCCCGCCATTTTCCTGCCGGCAGAGGAGGAGGCGAGAGGCCAAACCATCCGGAGCACTGTGAACTGGAGTACCTCTGGGCATGCGATGCTTCTGGATGGACGACAGAGCAGCTTGTATCCTATGCGGAAGAGGCAGTAGACCAGGGACGCTGGTCGGTCTTCTGTTTCCACGGAGTGGGTGGCGATCATATTTCCGTAGACGACAAGGCGTTTGAGGGCCTGCTTTCACATTTGGCGGAACAGAAAGATCGCATCTGGACGGATACGGTCGTAAACGTCGCTATCAGTATCCTAAAGAAGCGTGCCGATCTAAAAACGTGATACCCCAGGTCGACTTGGAAGTGCAGTATAGGGATTTTCGCCGGTCGGACAGAATGCTGATTAGATTTCTTCAAAGGAGTGCGGTTTTGTCCTCAGAGAATTGGTCCTCATCCACCATCTGGATGCTGTGGCTATTCACGTTGTTGCTCTACGGGCTTTTCGCGCTTGCGGCACAGCTGACATCTCCTCCCCTGCCTGCCATTATCCTCTCCATCTGGCTCGGATCTACATTGGTCGCCTCCGCCATAACGTGGAGCTGGATCAAGAATAAAGAAGAGGACGGTACTGACCATTGAATGCAAAAGGAATCTCCAGCGACATCTTTGTGCCTTCTCCCCGCCCGGGAGTGGGAGTCATGGGGGCCAGCTACTATACTACGCTCGACGCTGACCACCTCGTGAGTTTTCACAGTTACACCACGCGGAGTGATACCGTCGATGTGGCCTATGTAAGGCTTTCCGATGATGGAGGCGCCACCTGGGCCGAGCCGAAGACCTGGCCTACTCAGTTCCCCACGGAGGCTGGTATACGCCGACGTCACCCTCGTGGCGGTTACGTTGATCCTGCCACAGGTCGCTATATCAGCGTATGGACTGAGGGAGTGCTACCTACAGATGACCCTATCGAGGGTATGCGTCAATGGAAGCTCCACTACTCGGTATCCGGGGATGGTGGAGTCAGCGATCTGGTCAACGGACAGATTATGCACGAAGGATCTCAGTACAACGAAGTAGACCATCTTCCAGGCATATCGGTAGGCAGGAACTGTGTGATGATCGGGGATCTTGGACAGAGGCCACTGACCCGATCGGATGGCGTCATTCTGATCCCGGTACAAAGCAGTCCGGTCGGCCCCGATGGAGACTACAACAATCCGGGCGCCGGTTTCACCTACACCGACTGCCTGCTTCTGATGGGAAAATGGCAGAAATCCGGAGAATTGGCGTGGACCACGTCCAATAGGATCGTGGGTGACCCTGCACGCACAACAAGGGGTATGATCGAACCGACGATCGCAGAACTCGACGACGGCTCGATCCTGATGGTCATGCGGGGCAGCAACGACGCTCTACCGTCTCTACCCGGTCACAAATGGATGGCCCGTTCCGTCGATGGAGGGGAGTCCTGGAGTAAGCCTGCACCGTGGACATATTCAGATGGCCATCCGTTCTTCTCGCCAAGCGCCTGCTCACAGCTAATACCCCATTCCAGCGGCATGCTGCTTTGGATGGGGAACATCTGCGCAGAGAATCCGAGGGGTAACAGTCCCCGATACCCTATTGTGCTGGGTGAAGTAGATCGAGGAACAGGGCTTCTAAATCGGGAGAGCGTTACCGTCATCGATGATCGTAAACCTGGGGAACACGAGCGACTTACGCTCTCTAACTTCTACACCCGGGAAGAACACGGATCGGGTGACCTCCTGCTTCATCATCCTCGTTTTTTCGCACATGCTCACCCGGAAGATTCGGAAGACGGCTGGACAGCAGACCTCATGTGCCACCGTATTAAAGTTGACACATTGTGATTATCTCGGACTGAGAACAGTTGCAGTCGCGATATCCGCTTAACTATCCTCTCGTCCTACGCCTAGCCCATCTGCAACTCGATTGATGTAGTTGAACCAGGACGCGATCAGCGTGATCTGCAGGATTCCTGTATCGTCAAAGCCTGCTTCTCGTAGACGGTCGTGATGCTCCTTGGTAATGCCCGTTGCATCCTTCGTGAGTTGAATCGAAAAATCCAGCATAGCACGGTCCTTCTCGCTCAACTCCGCGTTTTCATAGTCGTATTTGAGCGCCTCGACCAGCGCTTCATCCAGCGAAACCCGACGCAGAAACTCTGCGTGTGATTCCAGTCAGTAAACACATCTGTTTGTAGCGGAAACAACCGTGGTGATCATTTCATGCTGACGCCGGCTCAACGGCAGGTCTGGGGACATGAGCGAGCCAAATGTCGCGAATGCATGATGTAACGCGTCCGGAATCAATGTGTGCGTCGATATGATTCCCTCATCGACACCGCGATCCGCCGACGTCGGTTCCGCATATTCCTCAGGATACAGTGCATGCTGCGCTTCCATGGCTGCTCGAAGTTGATCGTCCGCCTCTGCCAAGGGTACGGTTTTTATCCAAGCCATTTTTACCTCGCTGATTAGATAAGGAGTGCAGGTCTCGCTGGATACCTGTGGCTTGAATTAATCAAGATACGGATTGACATGCAAGCAAATCCCTTTGCTCATGGTGCCTGATTGACACACTATCCTTGTACCGTTATATTTGTCTGGATTACGATTTTACCCATCGCAGCTCACAAACAACTGAAATGTCCTGAATAGAGAGTCTAATGACTGACCTGATAATCGTTGGTGATCGTGTTCTGTTAGAAGCCCAGGACGGAGAGAAACAGACTGACGCCGGTCTCTTGCTTCCTGCTACTGTCACAGAAAAAGAAAAAGTCGGGACGGGAAGAGTCGTCCGAGTGGGACCGGGACATGTCATGCCCAATCCAGAATATTCGGAAGGTGAGCCCTGGACCGAACGGCAGGACAGTCTCGCAAGGGATTTACCTCTCCAGGCACAGCCCGGGGATTTTGCATACTACCTGCGCAATGAATCGATTGAAATTGACTATCAGGGAAAGACGTACTACATCGTACAGCACAATGCCATCCTTGCCTTGTCGCGCCCAGATCCACAAGACATCAGCCATATACTTGAGGACCTCTTCGATGAAACCTGATCCACTTCGATTGCGTCATACGTTGCAAGATGAATCGATCCGGCAATCTTACCGGGAGCAGTTCAACGATAAGGAGTACCAACCGTGACGACATCTACACGGACAATTCAGGACCAGAGGGGTATAC
>JABIQT010000867.1 GCA_018667995.1 Candidatus Latescibacterota bacterium | reverse complement strand
TGCCCATTATACACCCCACAGAAAAACAATTGACTTTGAACCTGCTTTGCGCTATCATCGGAGTCTGTGAAGTACCCTATTTTCCAACTTTGCTATACTGATGCGTTCGATTCATTGCTGGCATACTGATTTCCTGTCCGCCAAGGAGTAGGCTAATGTATATACGCAGAAAACGCTTCGTGACTGTCGTCTTATCTGTGGCCGTGTTTTCCTTCATGATCGGTAATACCGCCACACGAGAGTCGCACGCCGCTAATGATTTATATGCGGGCCTCACTCTGTTCACTAATGTATTGAAGTTGGTTAATGACAATTACGTGGAGAAAGTCGAAGCCAATACGTTGATCTATGGAGCTATCGATGGGATGCTCCGCTCACTTGATCCTCATTCGAACTTTCTCAGCAAAGAGAATTTCGACAAAATGGGAGAGAACTTCAGCGGGAAGTTCTACGGTGTGGGCATTGAGTTTGATGTACTGGGAGGCATACTCTCAGTGATTTCGGTTATCGAGGGCTCACCCTCAGAGGCCGTCGGTCTACGATCTGGCGACCGGATTATCAAGATTAATGGCCAGTCCGCCATAGGAATAAAGAATGATGAGGTAGTTGAAAAACTGCGAGGAGAGAAGGGCACCACTGTTGACGTCACCATTGACCGAGCAGGTGTAGAGAAGCCCTTTGTTGCAACGATAACCCGCGACAAAATTCCTATTAAAAGTGTTCGTGCCTCCTATTTGCTGGATGACAGGACTGGATATATCCAGATGATCCGATTTGCGAAGACAACCTCGCAGGAACTGGAGGATGCCCTTAACAAACTCGAAGCCATGGGAATGAACCAGCTGATATTGGACCTTAGAGGAAACACCGGCGGATATCTTGATCAGGCGGTAGAAGTATCCAACAAGTTCATTGGGGGCGGAAAGACGATCGTCTCCACCCGAGGTCGAACGCGCAGTGCCAATCAGGAATTTACGGCCGACGCGCCGGCACACCCCGAGGTGCCTCTGATTATCCTCCTAGATCATAGATCCGCCAGTGCCTCCGAAATCGTAGCAGGTGCTGTTCAAGACTATGACCGCGGGGTAATAGTCGGGACACGCAGCTTTGGCAAAGGCCTGGTGCAGACGCTTTTCGCGGAACCCTACCTGAGAGACGGATCGGCCCTTAAACTCACGACAGCTAAATACTATACGCCAAGCGGCCGATTGATTCAGCGAGACTACAAGAATAAGTCATATCAGGACTACCTTGAAGAGGCCATGCAGGATGAACCAGATGGCGACGAGGCGCTTGAAGCCGGTGCCGAAGATCAACCCGTTTTTGAAACCGCCAGTGGACGTCTTGTATATGGCGGTGGAGGGATAACACCAGATGTGAAGATCAAAGCTCCCAAGCGTGAATTTCCATTCGTGGCCAAATTTCGGGGCTGGCAGCAGTTCGATCGCGCTACCTTCGAATTTGCAACGGACTACGGCGTTGAGCACCAGGGCTTGAAGGGTGACTTCGAATCGTTCCTCACCACCTTTGAGGTTGATGACCAGATGGTTAGTGGATTCAGAGCCCAGGCACAGGACTCAGGCATAGAATTTACTTCGGAAGATTTCGACGTGGACATGGACGTAACAAAGCTGCAACTGAAGCGTTCCATCGCCCGAAACCTCTGGGGTGACGAGGAAGCTCATCGTGTGGCAGCGGACGGCGACATACAGCTTCAGAATGCATTGGCACTCTTCACAACGCATGCCATGCTCCTGACCGAAGACCTGGATCAATAAACGAATCGGCCGCGGTCGATTCAGGCAGCACCGATCACTTAAAGGGCACGGTCTTGCAAACTCGATCACCGTCCAATCCGTCAGAAGACTCGTGGAAACATCTACAGGAGCGTCTTGACGGGTTGCGCGTAAAACGTAGAAGAGTTGCCGCTGTTAGCGGACTCCTGATACTGGGTGCAGCTATTCTCATGGCTGTCCTGTTTTCGGGAGGGACGGAAGCCCTTTTTCGATTCTCTCCCGCTCCACGGCTGGTACTCCTCTCTTTCTGCCTCGTGGTTCTTTTTGCTATAGCCGCACGCTACTGTATTTCTCCCTATCTAAAAAAGCCGTCCGATGACCAGCTCGCGCGGAGGGTGGATCGACACTATCCGGACCTCTTCGATCGTGTAACCATGACACTACAGCTCTGGCGCCAGCGAGAATCCGCGTCGGCCCCAGGAGCTGAGGGGTTGCTTGAGGCCGCGATCGTCTCCAGTGCCGCCGCGACTGAGCATGCTGACTTTAACGATGCAGATGGTCGAGAACGCATTCCAAAAGCGGGCCGATTGCTTGGGCTCTCGGCTTTGATACTTTGCTTGGCGTTGGCGTTATTCTACTCCCCATTGATATCGGCCTTCGAAAGAATATCCCATCCCCTGACGCACTATCCAGTACCGCAGCGCACCTTTCTATCCGTGATACCGGGTGACTTCGAAATCCCAGCGGGCGGGTCTGTGACCATAGCTGCCACGGTATCGGGTGAGATGCCTGATGATGCTTTTGTTCACCTGACGCGAAAAGATGGAGAAGAGGAGCAGCATACGCTGACGCGTGATACCGGGTCAACGTTTTCGCTGACTCTCCGTGCCCTCAATCAGGACATTCAGTACCTGGTGGAAGCCGGAGACGCGTTGAGCGGCCGCTTCACCATTACAGTAGTGGACCGCCCCACTATTGCCTCACTCAATCTTACCTATGAATATCCGTCATATACAAAGATGGCTCCAAGAACAACAGCGGATGGTACCGGTGACATCATTGCGATCAAGGGTACAAATGTCACTCTGGATGTCAGGGCAAGCCAGCCGATCGAGCAGGCCCAGGTCGTCATGGCTGGAACGAAGGAAACATTCCCCATGGCAGTCTCAGGTAGTCATGCGCTAACCGCATTGAAGATAACACAGAATGATCGGTACAGTATCCAGTTGCGAAATGAGAACGATAGGAGCAACGCCACACCTCCTCAGTACCAGATAACCGCCTTATCGGATCGACTACCTGAGGTCCGTATCATCTCGCCAGGACAGGATACCGATTTAAACGAAAACATGATGATTCCTCTCGTTCTCGCCGCATCAGATGATTTCGGATTTTCATCGATGAATCTTGTATACCAGGATACGGACGGTGGAGCCACAAGACGTAAGTATATTCCCGTTGATCAGCGAGTGAGAACCTTTTCAGTTCCGTTTGTCTGGGACCTTTCCAATCTCGGTCTGTTCCCGGAGGATGTCCTCTCATACTATGTGGAAATCTACGACAATGATGCCATTAGCGGTCCCAAACTTGCTGTCAGCCAGACATATACCGTACGATTTCCTTCCATTACAGAGATCTACGAGGAACTCGATGCTCAACAGGGGGAACATGTTGCTGATATCACAGAGTTGCTCCAGAGGCAGGAAGCGGCCGAAGAACAACTCAAGGACCTTAACCGCGAACTTGAACAATCAGAATCGTCCCAGGAGCCATCAGATCTTTCCTGGGAGCAGAAGAAAGAAGCGGAAGCACTTGTTAAAGAGCAGGAGCAGATGGCCGAGGCTGTTCTCAAGGTAGCTGACGCTATGCAGGAAGCCATGGAACAGGTTGAGCAGCAAAACGTCATGGACCCCGAACTCCTCGAACAGATGAACCAACTCCGAGAGATGTTTCAGGAGATAGCGACTCCCGAACTCATGGAAGCCATGAAAGACGTTAAAGAGGCCATGCAGAATCCAGATGAGCAACAGATGGCTGAAGCCATGAAGGATTTTGAGAAGGCACAGGAAGAATTCAAAAAACGGCTCGAGCGTAGTCTTTCTATACTGAAGAGGATGCGTGCCGAGCAGCAGATGGAGTCTGCCGTCAAGAAGGCGCAGGAGCTACTGGAACGGCAGGAGGAGCTACAGTATGCCACGCAGAACGACTCAGAGAATCCCTCATCAGAGGCTCGCGAAAGCCTTTCAGAGAAGCAGGCCGAATTGAGTAAGGACACGCAAGCCATGCAGAAAGATCTGCAGGAATTGGCAGAATCCATGGAAGCTGTGCAGGGCGAAATGCCGCAGGAGGAAATTCAGGACGCCGCGCGTTCAATGGAGCAGCAGGCTATATCACAGCAGATGCAGCAGATTTCCCAGCAGCTGGCAAAAGGCCAGATGAAGCAGGCCCAGCAGGGCCAGGAACAAACTGGTGAACAACTCTCGAAACTTTCGCAACAGCTACAGGACGCCCAGTCACAAATGCAACAGGAGCAACAAGAGCAGATCGCTGCCGAGATGCGGCAAGCCATGCACACCCTCGTAGACCTGTCGCAGGGACAAGAAGCACTGAAGACCCGCACAGCACAGCCTTCGGGGCGTGAGTCGCGATTGGATGACATCGCCGAAGACCAACAGAGCTTGTCGAACGGTACGGCACAGGTAGCCGACGCTCTTGTGGGCACATCACAGAAAACGTTCTTTGTTTCACCCGAGGTAGGTCGATCACTCGGTGAAAGCCTGAATCGAATGCAGGACGCAAGCCGGGGTATTTCCGAACGAAATCGTGGAACCGCAGCAGAGCAGCAGGCTGAAGCTATGGCCTCGTTGAATCAGACGGTGCTGTCTTTGCAGCAAGCCATGAATGATATGAATGCATCTGGATCGTCGTCTGGCATGATGGAGATGCTACAGCAGCTGCAAAGTATGTCGCAGCAACAGTCCGGCGTGAACGACGAATTAAATCAGATGATGCAGCAACAGCAAGGCAAAGGAGAGGGACAGTCCGGCCAGCAGAAACTGTCCATGGAGGAGCGGTCCCGCATGAGCCGGTTGGCTCAGCAGCAGGAGCAGATTCGAAAAAGTCTCGAGCAAATGCAGCGTGAACAGCGGCAGCAGGCCGATGTTCTGGGACGGCTGAGTGAGATTGAGCGCGAGATGAAGGAGTCGGTCAAGCAGCTGACCCAACAGCAGATGGCACCAGAGCTCGTAGAACGCCAGCAGCGAATACTCTCACGGTTGCTTGACGCTTCAAAATCTATGAGGGAGAGGGACTATAAGGACGAGCGCAAGGCGACCTCTGGAGAAGATCTGGCCGGGCGCCCCTCTCCCAATGAACTTCCACCGGGATTGCTGCAGTTTAATCAACCGTTACGAGAGGATCTACTTCGCAGCGCTCGCGACGGTACATACCCCTCAGAATATGAAGACCTGATTCGTGCTTATTTTCGAGCATTGGCCGAAGAACCTCGTGACAACACTTCTACCAAATGACGCATCCAGATTTCGTGAATAGACCCCACTACCCACCATACAATCTCTGCATGGGTTGGCAATCACCAACAGCGTGCCGTGTTCTCCTTGTGGCGGTCATTGCCTTTTCAGTTGTTGCCCCCGCAACCAGTCACTCACAAGTGTCTTATGTAACTAGCATGCGGTTCTTTGCCTCTCCGCAATCAAGGTTCGACCCGCAGCGTGATCTCGAACAGGCTCGCCAGCGCGAGGAATTGGGCCGTTTCGATGAGGCTGTCTCCCTCTATGAGCGCGTGCTTCGCGTAAAGCCAGACGATGCGCAGGCTTTGAGCGCGGTCCTAAGACTCTATATTAGACTCAAGCGCTTCGATCCGGCAATCGCGTTGCTCCAAAAACAGATCGAAGACGCGCCAAGAAATGTCGTATATCGAAGAATGCTCGCCGACGTGTACTTCAGCACCGATCGGGAGGTCGAAGGACGTCGGCAGTGTGAAATGATTCTCGAAAGCTATCCGAAGAACGAGGCCATGTTTCGCATCGTTTCTGCGATCTACCGGGACCAAGGTATGTACCGTGAAGCTGCGGAGAATCTCCTTCGAGGAAGAATTGCTATTGAAAAACCCTCCCTCTACGCTCGAAACCTTGCTGATTTATTCACGACTCTGGGAGAGATTCCTGACGCCACCCGAGAGTACATTCTTCTCCTAAAGGACCAACCCAGACAATTCGACCTGATAGATGATAGGATAGAACAGCTCACAGAACTCCGAGGCGATGCTCCTGTTATCCAGGAAATCCTTAGTGCCTCTGAAGAGGACTCCGTACCCGTCGAGGTCTTGAAGCTCCTGGGCAATTTCCATTTGCGGAGAAACCGACCGTCTGAGGCTCTCTCTGAATATGAAGAGGCCGATCGAATAAACGGGGGGAATGGACGCCTTCTCTCGGAGTTCGGACAGTGGTCCACGAGAGAGCAGCACTACGATGAGTCAATTGCCGCATACATGCAATTGATGGATCGGCCACTGCCGGTACAAATCCTTGCACAAGCGGCTCTCGGACTGGCCGATGTCTATCGTGTCACAAACCGTGTCGACGACGCCGCGGCGACGTACCGCCTAATAACCTCGCGATACGATGGGACGGGGGAGAGTTTTGAGGCCGGGTTTCAGTCAGCGGACCTGCAACTGACCCACTATGCAAACGCAGAAGCAGCGTTGGCGGCGCTCCGTTTGCTTCAAAGCGACTCTGGGGACAAAGAGCGCAAGAGAGAGATCCTCTTTCGAATCGGGGATTGTCACCTTGCCCTGGGTAATCTTGACGCGGCTGAAACCCAGTATACGATGATCTCAGATCCCTCGCAATCAGGACTATCGGACGATTCGGTGAGCGAAGAGGCGGCCTATAGGTTAGCGGAATTACTGCTGTTCAGTGGCGATGTCGAAGGCGCGGCCGAATCATTCACGACCCTCGCGGCGGAATACACCGGGGGC
>JABIQT010000043.1 GCA_018667995.1 Candidatus Latescibacterota bacterium | reverse complement strand
GCTGATACCAGACTTCAAGATGGACCTGCCCGATGGTCTTGGCACGCTGAGACTGCAGGCCGTCGAATTTGACCAGCGTAAGGGCTATATTCCAGACCAACCACTGCCAGGAGCTGTCTTCGTTTCGCGCCGTAACGAGAAGACTCTCATGGGCGTCCGCAACGAATACTACCAGGTGGCCGACGAAAATGGCTGGGCGGAGTTTGACCAGTTGCAAATTCCACGCCGGACCGCGACCGAAGCCTATGTGCTCGATCCGGAAGACGGCGAGATTATCTATGCTCCGGATCGTGGTCCATACGGCGACGGACTCTATCCCATGGTCCAGACACAAGACTGGGTAGAAAAAGAGAAGAAGATCGTACTCTTCCGATGTGAGGCGGTGGACCTATTCGATCTTGTGGATCCGAGATACTTAACACGGTTGAAGGATGCCACGGTGCTCAATACGGCTGATAGCCAGCCCTTGAAGTATGGCCATGCCCTGTCTGACCACCAATGGTTCGACTGGATGTCCTATGTGGAGGCCTGCGGTCCTGTCTTTATGGAACCTGGGCAGCGCTTCAAGCTGCTCATGGGTACGAGTATACTTGGAAATCGATTGGTATTGCTGAACGCAACGCCGGAAAACCCGACAGGAAGCGGATATCCCGTCGAAGGCCAGGGCATTATCACAGAGCTGCCGTATAAAGTGGCCAGTGATATGTGGACATTGACCGACCACAGGCTCGGATTGCTTCGGGATGCGGGTATCGTAAACCAGCGCCTCGAGGAAATGCACGCCGAGGCGGCCTCTCTTCTCAAATTGGCAGATGAGGCCAGGACGAATTTGGATTGGGAGTCTTTCATCCAGCACTCACGCGCAGCCTGGGGATACGAATCCCGAGCGTATCCGGACGCTACAGGCACGGCTAATGATCTGATGAAGGGCGTCATATTTTACATGTTCCTGATCGTGCCCTTCGCCCATTTTCTCGAGCGGCTGATCTTTGGTTTTACGAATATCACGAAGCGTATAGCTGGGGTTGCAGGGATCTTCCTCATATCCTTTGTCGTGCTTGTCAACATCCATCCTGCATTCAAGTTGACCTCCACACCATACATCATTCTGCTTTCTTTCATCACCTTTTCACTCGCAGTGATCGTGACGTGGCTGCTGGCATCTCGATTCGGACATGAAATGGGACAGATTCGTAAGGAATCGTCAGCCGTATATGAGACCGACGTGAGCCGCTCCAGCGTGCTGGCCGCCGCATTTTCGCTTGGTGTTTCGAACATGCGAAACCGAAAACTGAGAGTCGTCCTCACCTGTACAACACTTATTCTATTGATGTTCACAGTGATATCTTTTACATCCGTTCGCACCTATTTACAGTTCTATAAGGTCGAGCGCCAGAATGTCCCGAATTACGATGGCATGTTGATTCGAAACAATGCCTGGTGGCCCCTGGAGGACTCGGCACTTCGATACCTTCAGAGTGAATTTCAGGAATCCGCCAAGGTGGTCCCCAGAGCCTGGTATGCCAATCAGCCTGCTGGTGAGTGGAGCAACATCTTCATCAAGCTGGAGCGCCCTGATGAAGGTGAGGTGGACGACAGAACACGCGAGGAATACAGGTCCATTACCGATGCACTACAGAGCTCCAATGTCAGTGAAATCTCGATCGCTCAAGACAAGCTGACACAGCGGTCATTCAAAACCTATGCAAAAGCGATAATGGGACTGACGCCCGATGAACCTGCCATTTCTGGCGTAGATCGCCTCCTATTGGCGGGTTCCTGGTTTGATGCCGGGGATCGCGATGTATGCATACTACCCGATAACATGGCGGAACTCCTGGGTATCAGCCTGGCAGATGCCGGCAAAACATCGATTCTGCTGTATGGCCGGCCCGTATTGGTTAAGGGTATAGTCGACGGCGAGGCCCTGTATCAATGGCGAGATCTGGATGACGGACATCTGACTCCCATCGACTATAAATCCGAAAGTTCAGAATTACGAGGTGCGGTACGCTCCAGAGACCGTCAAACGGAAGGGGATGAGGACATACTCTCCTTCAAGCACATGCTGACTGATGAGGTCATCTTCATGCCGT
>JABIQT010000044.1 GCA_018667995.1 Candidatus Latescibacterota bacterium | reverse complement strand
TCGACCCTGCCAGCGATTTTGATCTCGCCCTTCTCTATCGGCATGCCTTCACGTGGTGGCGTCTTGGTCACCACACACCGCCAGAAGTCCTTGGCTGCGGGTAGATATTGCTGCAACCAGCGCTCATCTCGGACGATTTCAGCGTATTCCGGGTCTGTATTACCGAAGATAACCGACAGGAATGCCGACCTTGTATTGGTGACGTACATATTGTGCTGTAGTTGTGGGTAATACCGGTCAATTTGGGTGTCCATATCGCCCATTTGGCCGGTGTGCTTTGCCTCAAATAGGCTTACAACGCCGTCAGAGCTTGTTACAAATCCATCTGGCTGGCACACTAGGTACTCTTCGTCGTTTGCGTGATGCAGCCCTCTGGACTCCGCAGACCGATCTACGGACATTCCTGATCTCATTGCGAAAAACTTGGCGTTTATTGCCTCAGTTTCGATGCCCAGCTGGACACGGAATACTCTGGATAGATCTTCTGCCTGGACTTCACCAACAAGGATCTGCCATTCAGAATATGGTGTCTTACCAAAATGATTCCCGTTCGCAATAACACAGGCAAGAGTGCCGCCTATTTTATTGTGAGCTACGTATTCTTTCATTGTTGCTTCACCCTCCTTTACGAATGGCAATAGCCATTAGTTTCGATACCCAGCCACATGCCTGACCATTGGACCATGATGCAGCTATCTCCAGCGAGTAGCGGTCTAGCGCCGCGCCGGAATGCCAGGAACGATATTCCTTGATCATTCTGCTGCCACTTTCGTAGCAATGATTGTTGCTGTTCTTTCGTCAGCCTCATCAGGTGTCTCCCATATGGTTTTCATCCGGGCGATAAGAAATTCTTCGTAGAATCACGTCTTTGTTGCATGCATCGCAGCATCGGCCTTCCGCCAGCGGTTCGGCATTGTTTGGCGTACCGTCCTCGGCATAAATACCGCCGTGTTTAGAGATCGCTTCACGCGCCCACTCACGAAGAAATTCTTCGTAAGTTTGGATGTCGTCTTTGTTCAAGGCTTCCATAGCCGCTTTAAAATCAGCATCCATATTTCACCCCCGGTGGGACCGCGTGATAAATGAACACGGACTTCCTGCTAAATTTTTTGGACCTCTCTTGAACTAAACGTGCTTTCCCGTTGACGCTAAATTGCTGGGTGGTCTGGCGGATTTTGCGAAGGCGTTCCTGCTCTTCTTTCGTGTAGACTTTGTGGCTGGTTTCTTCGCAATCTCTCGCCAGATCCCCAATGTGGTAGACAACAGGTTTGCCCCCGCGCAGATTGTTTTGCAGATCTGCGTGGTCTGGTATTTCCCACATCTTTTTTCCTTTCTTACTCAATGTCGGGGAAGTCGCCGCTTACGTCTTGAAGATCGCTTGCGCCGCCCATGGTTTGCGGGTTGGCCTTTTGCTGACTGCCGTTAGGCTTGCTGCCCTTCTGGAAGTCGAAGCTATCGACCGCAAGCCGCACTGTCGTGCCCTGGCTCCCGTCTTTCTTCTGAAACTTCTCAACTTTGAGTTCGCCGCCGACGATGACCGGCGTTGCTTTCACCAGGGAGTTTTGGAGGGCTTCGCCACGCTTTCCCCATATCGCGCAGTCAACGTAGTGCGTGGCCGCTTTCTCGCCAAAGCCCACGTTTACGGCTACCGAGAAATTCAGAACCTTGCTGGTGCCGACATCTCTCATCATCGAATCTTGAGTCAGATTGCCGCTGCAAATGTAAGTGCTAGCCATTTTGATGTATTCCTTTTGTTGTGATCTCGTACCTCATGGCTTTGTAGCCATTGGCATTTCGAGTTTCGGAGTGTTGTTGGATCATTTGATTTTCGTGTAACTCACTGATCCTGCGGTGAATGTCGTAGCCGAGAGTGATTTCGATCTCCTCTGTTGATCTAGGTTTACGGTCCTGCATCAGATCAAGGATCTGCGAATGCTGTGAGGACACGGAGCCGACTGCTTTGTGTGCCGCCGCTTGGCTGGTGTACGGATCTTTCCGTCGTGCCATTTTTTTGACGGCGTAAATATTTGAGGGTCTGTTCATTGGCTGCTCCTATTCCGCTGCTGCGAGTGTGAGTGTTTTGACTCGCTGACATGCTTCGCCATAGGCCGCTACGAGGTCTTGGTAGAGACCCAATGCCTCTTCTTTCATAAGTGGCAAAGCGTCCTTTACGTCTTCGTGCCAAGCCCTAAGATCGCCGGGATCGCTTATGCCCCGTAGCGTTGGCATGACCTGATCAAAAAGTGTTTTGTGGACTTCGTAAGCGTTAACCGTTTCTTCTTTTTTGATCTCGCGCTTACGCTCTTCGACGTATTTGTTGCTGTCGAATTTCCCCAGGAAAACGTCTGCATTGAAGCCAAGCCGAGACAGGGCCTTGGTGATGGCGTCCGTCAAGGCGGACTTAAATGCCTCGTCTTTCATGCGTGAGATGATGGCTGTGCCGTATTCCTCATAGTAACCAACTCGTCTTCCATGCGTGAGATGATGGACGTGCCGTATTCCATAGGGACCAGCATGGCCGTCTCCGTCGCCCTGCATCCACCAGAACCGAATGCGGACGATTGCGTATCCGTCGATGACTTGCTCTGATTGGACTTGCCAGCCCCAGCCTTCGCCTACAGGTCCGAACTCAGCGGTTGCTGTTCTGATCTGCTGATAGGCATCAATCGCTGTGAAGCGGCCTGCCTTCTTTGTGTGGTCAGGATTGGTTTTTGATACCCTGTCCCATAGGTCCAAATTGTTCATTAGATGCTCCTAGTAATTTCACGTAGTCCTCGAACCTGAGAACAACGAGCGGATCAAGATATGGCTCACACAGAACCAAATGGTCTTTCTTGTCGATCCACTTTCGCAGGGATTTGTAACCGGTCCCTGTTCGCCGGTACTTTACTTCTATTCTGTAGTCGTTTACGTGGATATCGCCGGGGTCCAGTCCAGCTGATTGCGCTGGCTGGTACGTCTTCTTGGCGTCTGTAAAACCGGCTTCGTGGAAGAGTTTCAGAACCTTCGATTCCCAGCGGTTGCCGATGATCTTGGATCGCGCCGTCATAGCGGCATCTCTTCTAGGTACGGACCCTCTTCCCGGACCAGGTAGCCGGGATCGTCTTGGGTGCCAACATCCATGTAGCGGGTGTACCGGCTCTCTCGTAGAGAGATGTATAGCGCACCGTCTTTTTCGCACTCTGCGAGATGGTAGACTTGATCTGCTGCCATCAGAGCGCCCTCGCCGCCCCTGAAATTGTGCTCTTGGTTCAGCTGCGCGGCTGCGACGACCCAAATGTTGAGGGTCTTGGCTAGATTAGCGCATGTGTACGCAACTGCGTCGTGATGGACCGACATATTGTCGCCGGTCCCTCCGTTCACCAGCTGGAGGAAATCGATGATCACGCCAGTGACTGCGTATTGGTCCACTGCGTCGGCCACAACAGCTGCTAATTGGTTCAGTGGTATGCCCGGATAATCACAGTAGACCACGTTGTCGGCTATGCCGTTGCCAGCTATTTCCCGCACACGATCTTGCAGCTTGGTTTCACGGTGTCGCAGGAATGCCAGTGGGTTGATCTTCAGATCACGGCTGAGTTGTCGTTGTTCGAGTTCCATGCCGTTCATTTCCAGCGCTAGCCAGAGATGGGTATTTGCGGACCTGTTTAGGTGGCGGCTGATACCGCCCAATAGCATTGTTTTGCCGACTTTTTTCCTTGCGGCAAAGATATAAAATTTGCCCGGATACAAACCGCCGCCCATGGCCTCATCCAAGCGTGGATATCCCGTGGAGATAGCCGTGCCAACCTTGTCGTAGTTGTCAACGATATCGCGCAGGACATCTCTTCGGGTCTTGAATAATGTGGTCATTTACGATGCTCCTGGGGGAGGGACGCGACCCCTCCCCCCCTTAATGTTAGCGATACATAAGATCTTGGAAAGCATCCGTGTTCTGGAAGGCCAGAACCTTTAATTGACGCTCTTTCTGTGTATGGGCAGCATTGCCCTCAGTTCGTGATTTGGTGTGGGTGGCCCAATAGCTGAGTGCGTTGACTAAGTTCCAGACTGTTGCGGTTGAGCTGTAATCCGCTTCTGCGCGAAACAGTGCGAACAGCCTGTCTTGAAGTGATTGGGTGTCGGTAAATTGGCGCAAAGCGATGTTCGCGTCGCTCTCTTTGAGAGATGTGCGTGCCCATCGGTCTAGGTCCGTCTTGTGTTTGTGCCATGTTTCAATGGCAACCATGATACCGTCGATGATTTCTGACGGATCGAACTCGCCCATGTGGCGCTTGTGGACGCCGCTAATGGTGTCTCCAATCAGCAGGCCGTTGGAGCACTTTGCTCTGTAGCAGCCAGCCTTGACGATCAGAGATGTGGAGCCGTCGTAGCTGTCCCACATATTTATTGAGAGGTTGGCCCCATCAACATCGCTGATTGATTGATATTCGGTTGGGAAGTCGTAGGCACAGAATAACTTTCTACCTTCATGCGTGGTGACAAGACGGCGCTCCATGCCCTCTTTGTCGAGACTTGAGTCTTGGATCGCATCATCAAGGATGTCGATTTTCGTGGAATAAGGAGTGAGGGTGTATTTTGTTTTCAGCACAGCCAGGGTTTTGTCAGTGTCCTGGCGATGAATGCGGTGATAGCCGGTGGGTTCTTGTGTGGCATCGATCACCGGGATTGACGATACCGGAAAGAATACCTCCTGATCGTCGTGGTCCATCCAGCGGGATGGGGTTGTGGGCAAGGGAACGACTTGTTCCGTTGGGGATAGAATTTCAATATTGGTCATCTTTTGCTCCGTTTGTTGCTGTTTTGTACCGCTTTTCGCGGCTTCTTATTGTTGACAGCTGGAGCTTGCGGCTTATAGTGCCGATGTCTTGAACGCTCCGACTGCAATAGTTTGGTCCGTTTAGATGCTCCGGGTCAGGAGGTTTGGTCGCCTCCTGGCCCACTTTTCATAATACCGAAACAGTCGATTAAAAACAAACGCTTACTGTAATTAAGTTGATTACGGTTGTGATCATTTTGATCGTTATTTACTATTGTGCTGACGTAAAACTGCGGAATTGCCAGCATATTCCCCTGAATCGTAATTTATATGATTGTGGCGTTACTCAATTTTGTCGACGTCGAACACTTCTTCTGCGATATCTAGTATCGTTGGATCGAATCCAAAGTCTCTGAGCCATCGAATTTGGAACGTGGCTGCGGCAACGGGGTCGAGATGCTCATGCGTCTTGTAATAAGCGTACCGCATCAGCATCACTGTTAGCTGCTGGATAGCATGCGTTCGCATCCAGTGTGGTGCTGGCAAGGCCAGTGATTTTTTACCGTGCTTCACGATCTCAATATGCTTGTCTTCGCGTAACATCCTACGGGCTGTGGCCGCTGATCCGCCGTTAAATTTGCCGGCGTATGACACGAGGTATTTTCGCGTTGCATGGAGATCGAAACTGTTTTGCAAAATTGCGTTAGAACGGGCCAAGAGGATTTTATAGCGAACAGGCATGGTATAATAGACGGGGATGTGATCGATTGATACATGGCAGGCCATGAGCCGTGCCATGATTTCTTGTCGCTGCCACATCAAAATAGTGTGGAGACCGCCGTTCTCCCGCGACAATTTGCTGATAAATTTGAACTGTTCAGTTGGTGTCTGTGGCTGTGGCTGGTCCGGTATTCTGGAGTCCAGTTGTTCCTTGACCATTGGTCGTAGGATTTTTATAAATTCTTCCATCGATCAGATGCTCCATGTAAGCTGCACACTCCCCCATGGTTTCAAACTTAGGTCCAACGCTTTTCCTGTTCAGACCAGTGATCCTGTTGGATGTCACCAGTCTGATTCTCCAAAACTTCCCCTGTTTCTGGATTGAAAATATCGGCGGGAATAGGCTGTCGCATAGCCACGAAATGATTCTCATTGTAATGCTCCATCTCGTCAAGTCTTTGGTTTGCGTGGGTTATCCATCCCTCCATATCGCGGAGCTTTTCCTGTAGATCCGCAATGGTTATTTTGGGTTTCCGTTTGCGTGGCCTGATCTTACTGAGGGCCGACGCTGCCCTTGCTCTGATTTTATCATTGCCGATGGCGTATCGGACACCGCCGCCGATGAGGGCTTGTCCTGTCGTTCGCAATAGAAATGAAATCATTTTTTGCTCCTATAGTAAATGCTTCACGATCTCCACTAGGATTGCCCAGATGAAATCTACTAATCCCGTGGTCATGGCTGCATCACTGGGCTGCGATTAACTTGGGCATGAGGAAGCTGCCGGATGGTATCTTGGGGCAGTCGATGTCAGCCTGAATGTGACGAACACAGTGGTCGAGTGCGGCCTCCAATGTCGGCCCAGCATGCTTGTACGTGATGGTGTCTCGGTTGCCGTCGTCGCTATCGACTTGTACGGAAAGCTCAAAGGCTCCTTCCATGCAGTCGTCACGGTAAGCAGACGCATTGATCCAGAAGTTAATGCAGCGCAGATTTTCACCAAGTATGCGCTGCATCCTGATGTGGATCGCTTGCATCTCCTCTTTGAGATGATCCGATGCGGTTCCTTCGAAACCTGTTGATTCGGGTATGTCGCATAGCCACGAGTATAGATCTGACATCATTTCCATTCCTCTTGATTTGGTCCAGGGAATTTCTTCCCTTGGATTATCTTTGGTTTATTCACTCTGGGCCCATATTTGGCTATGGGGTTTGCTTTTCGTGGGGATTTTTTATTTTTAAATTGCGGTTTGTTTTTTGTAGTCATTGTTTTTGCCCACTTTTGTTTTTTGTTTGTTTGTGTTGTTAGGGTTAGTATTCCGCTCGGTAAACCTCGCGGAACTTTGACGTGACCGCTTGCGTCGTTTACGTGGCTCTGCCTCTCGTCGTTTACGTGGCCCCCCCCAGGCGCTGTGCCAGAAGCTGCCTGTGCCGGTGCAGGATAGGGCGAGGTGGTGAAGCTGCTCTGTGTTGATGCAAAGGGTCATGTTGAATATCTTCCTCGGAACGCTATGCCAGCGGACGACCTGCGGGAGTCCTAAAGGGGGTTCGCGCAGCGGACGCATTGTATCTTTGGTAGAAAAGTAGGGCCGCGACCCGGAGGCCGCGACCCTGTTGTTAAGGAAGGCTATTTGTATTTTGCCCTAGCTTCTGTGGTAGCTACCGGTATGCCGGATAGCTCTGCATGTTGTTCCGCCGTAACGATGACCGTAGCAGTCTCGTTATTGAAAGCTGCGGGACGCACCCATTCTTCGCCGGTTATGTCGGTAAATACGATTTCAGCATGAACGAACGCTGTGTCGCATTCCGTGAAGTATTCGACTGAAACCCGTTTGCTGTCGAGGGCCTCATCGCTCATGCGATTATCAATCTCCGTACCTATGCGCTTTCCCTCAAATGGTGCAGCGCGGCGCTCTGCGTAGGCGAGTTCCTTGTTTGCTTTTATTGCTGCGTTTTCTAAGCTGCGTACGTACCATTGCAGCTTCTCCGTTCCCCGATTAGTTACCACGCCATCGTAGACGCGATTGCGATGAGAGAGGCGAGTCCAGATGCCTGTCATTTCGTTGAACACCGCCTCTTGGATATCTTTGTCATTGGGCGCAGTCTCCTCGGTTGTGCCGTGAAGTTCCATGTGTTCGATAATGTCCTGAGTGTTTGAATTTGTCATTCTATTGCTCCATCTGCTTGATTTGGTTGGTTACGATTTCTGCCAAGAAATGGAAGAGTTGACCGATGTCTTGCAGTTCGTCGCCAAGCGTTAGCAACTGCTCTTGGTCGGCGTCGTCCATGATGGTGAGGATTTCGTCGATAAGTTGGTCAATTTTCATCTAAATGCTCCATTGTTTCTACATTGTTGATATTGTCGAAAAATGCTTGTGCTGGTGCGATATGGCGATCATCGAAGCGGTCAAATTCTGGTTCGCACCCACACCACTCGGTTAGAAAGCGATGATAGTCTGAATAGAATTGAGGCGTGTGAGCTAACCCAACGAGATCAACGCGATATGGGATTGTGTACGATGTCATCTAAATGCTCCATTGCTACATTGTTTGAGAAGATCCCCGACCCAAGTGCGGGCCGGGGTGGTCTAGAATCAGATCTGTGATTCATCCGAGCCGAGATAGTGACGCTGTCGGATGTTCGCAGTCCTCGCGAGAACGTCGCCATGACAAGGTAGTGGCTTGCAGAAGCAGCCGAGCTTCTTATCGTAAAGCTCATGGATGTGGAGATGGAGATCGGACTTGCGGAGGTATTCCGTGTACTTCGTTATCACGGCCTCGCGATCTCCGTCGTGACCGATACGAAAAGGGTTGCCCCATTTGGAGCCGCGTCCGATATAGACATCGAACTCGTCTTTGTACTTGTTTACTACCGTTGTAACCATAATGCTCTCCTATAAAAGCGTTGGTAACTAGGCTGCTATGCCTATTTTAATGAAGGCGTATTTTAGATCCTGCACGATATGGTCTGTCGGCTTTATAAAACGAGGTTGCATTTTACGCTCCTGAGTATGAAGCGTCCTCGCACTTCCCTGATGGAGGTGTGATCGCTTCGTAGGGCGTTTATTCAGACAGGAGCGGCGGATCGCTCAAGGGGTAAACTACGTTTAGGTCACTGCAAAAATGACAAGTGTAGGTTTGCCCACGATACAAGCAGTCCCTTGGGGAGTTGCATGGTGAATTGTGGGCACCGGCTAATTGTGGGCTTACCGGAACTCTAGCTGTCCCCTCGGCGTAGCCGTTGTGGGACTGCTCTCATTTTGAAGTGCGCCGACCCCTTGAACTATTCGACGCGGGAAAACGCATATTATGCGCCCGTAGCGATCCCACCACCAACAGACATCATAAAGCACGGTGCTGGGGCTACAGACTGTAGGTTTCAGGTAATCATGGAAGAGTGACCGACTGGAAGGCCGGTAGGCCCTAAGGAGGGTAACGGTAAGAAGACGCTGAGAGTGCCACTGCCTCGTAATGATTGACTGAAACTGTACAGCCTGTTTGCAGCAATACTGTTTAAGGGCGCTATATGTAGTGCGGCGAGACACTTTCGATTGTCCCCACTTAAAAGGTCAATCGATTCCGCCGAAGGCGGAAGGTTCTCCTATCATTAGTGAGGACGAAGAATTTAGACGCAAGATGAGGCCGAACGGGCCATAATTGTTATTACAATGCGAGAACAAAGCACAGGAACATGGTAGCGAAGCATGTTAGTACTACTGCTGATGCAAGAATTCGTATTTGATCGTCATAGCTCATTCGCATCACGCTTCTCCCAACACGGATTTCAACATAAGGCACGACGCCGTTACCCCCGCCATGATCAGGATGGGCAGTGTCCACCAGCCTACAAAATAGACAAGAGCGGTGAGCAGGCTTGTCCATGCCAAGTTAAAGAGCCAGTAGGTAAAGATTGCGGTATTCATGTCAGTCTCCTGCTTCAGTGTTGGAGGTCGCGAAGAACTCATCGTGCTTTGGATCGATGGTCGGTATTGCAAATGTCCAACCGGCGTTCTCCGCAATGTTCTGCGCGTTGTTAGCCCATTCGAGGCCGCACTCAATGCACTGCATGCAGACGCCAGCTTTGTGCATCGTGACTTCCACGCAAGCCCCGCACACATCGTTTCTGTAGGGTGATGGTGTGTTTCTATTTGGCATGTATGTTTCTCCTATGTGAGCTTATCCAGCCTTCCACCTAGACTCATTAGTGTGTTACTTTGACTACATGATTGGGTTTATTAAATGATTGTAATGGGATGGCTATTCTCCATACCCGCAGATCACAAACCCGCCATCGGTCTGACCGATTTGCATTTGGGGCAATGCACACTTGTCACCCCAAGGATTGCACACTGAATGGACCGCTGTGCTGTTGTAGCTCTGCTATATTAGCAACCTCGCAATG
>JABIQT010000045.1 GCA_018667995.1 Candidatus Latescibacterota bacterium | reverse complement strand
GGCCCATTCATAGCGCTGGTAGAGCGCAAACATTTTCATGGCGAAGTTCGTAAGACTGCCTCGACCGTATATAGTCGTCCGCCTTGTCTCGTAGATGTCCTTGCCGAAGAGCGCCGGTCCGGACCCTACACTATAGGCCATCTCAAATCCGACATCCTGGACGATTCGTTTAGCATTCTCATTTACAAGACCATAGGGGTAGCTGAAGCTACGGATCTTAGCATCCAACATATCCTCGAGACCATCCTTTGAAGCTTCTATCTCAAAGAGTGCCTCGTCTTCCGATATCGTGGGTAGATTCGCATGAGTCATAGTGTGTGCACCAATCTCGAATCCCGCTTCGTGCATATCAATGATCTGCTCATCATCCATTAGGGGTGACTCTTTGATTCCTCGGATGGTATTGTCCCAGTTGTTCGTATCAACGGTGCGATCGCCGAGGACGAAAACGATGGCTCTCATACCAAACTCGCGCAACAGTGGAAAAGCGTACTGATACGTGTCCAGGTATCCGTCATCAAACGTGATGATTACAGGTTTTTTGGGCAGGCTCAGTCTGTTCTCACGAAACAGTAGATAGTCTTCGGTGGTGATGGCCGTGTAACCCCACCTGTCGAGAAATTCAAGCTGCCGGCGGAAATCCTGGACGTGCACGCTAGTCCAGTGATCCTTACATTCCTGGCGATCATCCACAATGCGATGATACATCAGCACCTTGATGCTCTGCGGGTCGCCCTCAGATTGAGCCGGCTGTAACGTCTCTTCGGTCTGGCTCATACGTTCCGTCTCCCGTTCACGACTATCACTATCTCGATTGTTAGCCTGCCAGTTTTTCGGATTCGCGGGCCAAGGGGACCAGGTCCTCATAAACGCCCTGAATCTGCTCTCCGATAATGGACCAGTCATACCGGTCACTCACCAGACGGTATCCTACGTCACGCAACTTTGTCTGAAGCTCTGGATTTCTGAGCAATTGTACTACATTTTGCGCGAAATCCTCAGGATCGTCTGCAATCATCGCTGATTCGCCATGGACGAGGTCGATTCCTTCGCCGCCAATGGTGGTTGTCACCACCGGTTTCTTCATGGACAATGCTTCGAGAATCTTGAGTCTGGTACCGCTTCCTGCGAGCAATGGAACGACAACCGCACTTGCCCGATCCATGAAGGGACGGACATCGTCCACCAGTCCGGTTACGATGACATGGTCCGAGGCACGATTCGCTAACTCGGGCGGCGGTTTGTTCCCAACGATGTAGATCTTCGCATCGGGGATTTCGCGTAGAATTGAGGGAAATACCTCATCCAGGAAGAATAGCATCCCGGTGGAGTTTGGCTGATAGGCCATGGTCCCCGTAAACACCAGAGTATGCGGCTCAGGGGTCACCTGGCTTGCCTTGAAATAACCCACATCAACACCATTCGGGATGACATGTTTCGGAATGTGGGGCAGATCCTCGGCGATGAGGTCCCCGTCACGTTCCGAGGTCACAAAAAGCGCGTCCTGGCGACCTAAAATGGCGAGTTCTTCCCTTCTTACCTTGTGGTACTCTCTCTGATTATACCAGCCCCTAAGTGCCGAACGGTCGGTTTCGCTAATGCGTTTGAAGATTTCGTATTCCACATTGTGGGCATCGAGAATCTTAACAGCATCGGTTTCGCATCGGGAGGCGCCTATGAGTGGAAACTCCGTCTGTATCACGTCGAAACTATCTGATGCCAGCACGGAAGCAACGGTAGCCTCCATTTGCGCGCTGTTCAGATCGTAGTGGTAAAAGCTATGGCGCGTTCCAAGAGCCAGGACCTGCATAAGTCGACGGTGCCTACGGGCAAAATGGGACGGAATGATGTGGATGTTCTCCAGAGGAATGCCGAAGTGCGCGTGAAGCAGATCCCGTTCCGCTGGCGTTCCGTAGCTTACCACCGTTACGTCATGATGCTTCGTCAAGGCCTTCATCACGTAATACACTCGCAGTTTACCACCACTATTCAGCGGTATGGGGACATAGGAGAGGATGTGCATAACTTTCACAGTATGGCTCCTGATTTAAGCAACTTCCTGAACTTCAAGTGGACCGTGTTCTCGCTCATCGATCTTCTTTAGATTAGTCAACAGGCCGATGAATATGCCGAGCAGGACCATGTTTCGTGTATAGGTCAGCTGAAGATCAAAATACGAGACCACCATTTGATTAACTATCATGGCCAACCCCACGATACAGATGACCTTTAAATATGGATCCTGAAGTTTGGCATAGAGCGATGCTCCGTAGAAAGCGGTGCCATTCATGAAGAACCAGAAGATG
>JABIQT010000046.1 GCA_018667995.1 Candidatus Latescibacterota bacterium | reverse complement strand
GTATACCGATCTGGATACCCCTGTCCGATGTGGATCCGCACGAATTAGTCTCCACATTGAGCGTGTATCCGAAGCTGATGACCGTCCTCGTCGGTGCCCACTACAGCCACGCTTTGTTAGTCCGGCCTATACTCAAGGCACTCCCCAACGCACACCTCGAGTTGAGCAGGTATGAGCCTATCGGTGAAATCGAGTCCCTGTGTGATACATTTGGCGCAGAGCGTTTGATTTACGGATCCTGGTACCCGCGCTACGGCATGGGACCCATGATGTATTACCTTCACCATTCCGATCTGAGCGATGAGGCCTTGCGCCTCATATGTGCAGAGAACGTGGAGCGCATCCTATGCTGAAGGGGTGGCGTACCGGGACAGTGGGAGCCATGTATCTGCATTCCATGGCACCGAACCCGGCCGGTCTGTGGCGCCGAAGGTCCAACGTATGTTCCATGGGACAATCTGGAATAGAACCATTGTCAGTCTGCGGTGAGATATGCTGAACGTGCGGAGCGACTTATGATAGAAGGGAGCCGGGTAATCGACTTTCATGGCCATGTAGGTCGTTGGGACCGGTGGGGCATGAGAGACGATCCATCGCTGATGCTTCACGCCATGGACAAAGCCGGAATCGATGTCTCATGCCTTTTCGCCATATTTCATCCAGACGGTACGACGGGTAACGATATCCTGGCGCGCTTTGTCTCGAAACACCCCGATCGCTTCGTGGGATTCGCCTACGTGTCTCCCACTATGCCCGATCGGATGATATCCGAATTGACCCGCGCTATAGATGAGCTGGAATTCGTGGCGATCAAGCTGTATCCTCCATATGCTCCGTGGCCGTTCGACCAGGAGCCCTGGTACCCCATTTACGAATTCGCCAATGAACGTGGTCTCGCTATCATTCTTCACACTGATCACCTGGTGAACAACAGGCCGAGATACTTCGAGAAAGTAGCCCCGAAGTTTCCCAACGTGAAGTTCGTAGCCGGGCACTCTGGCAATGTTCCCGAAGCTCGGGCTGAGGCAATTGCAGCAGCTAAGAGGCATAGCAATGTGTATCTGGAGACATGCTCGACGTTTCGATCTCCCGGAGTAATCGAAGAACTCGTGACCCTTGCTGGTGCGGATCGCGTACTGTTCGGATCGGACATTCCACTGATGGATCCCCGGCCACAGATCGGAAAGATCATAACGGCACGGATTACGGATGAAGCCAAGCGAATGGTTTTGGGCGGGAATGCCCAACGCCTGCTTGGATTAGGCTGACTTGATACCCAGATAAAGGGGCAAGAATGATCTATAAAGATGTAGAATTGTACAATGTGCACGAGCTGCTTGATGAGGGGGACGACGGTAGCAAGACCTTTTCTCGCATTCCAAATGCGCTTCGATTAGGCCTCAACAGTTCTGCTATGAACAATGCGGTGGCGACACCTGGGTCAGAGGTGCGCTTTAACCTGACAGGCGACGAGGCACGAATCACGCTGAGGGACACGGGGGCATCCCCGGTGCCGGCCATCGTCGAGGTATATCAAGGCTCATTTCTGTCAAGCGTGCATACCATCGGACTCGATCCGACCGAGGTCGTCGTGACCCGCCATGCAAACACAGACCGCCTCGGAGAATTGACACGATCCCACGACCTACCTTACGATATCGGCCTGTCACGAGTGATATTGCCCTGGCGTCCGCCGTGCCGCCTGCTATCCATAGAAGGGGAAACCACGCTTCCGCGCGCGGATCAGACGCCCGACGTGCGTTATCTGGCATATGGATCCTCCATAACCCACGGCAGTAACGCGGTGCGCCCCACTGGCACCTATGCCATGCGGACAGCTCAATTTCTGAGTGTGGATCTCATCAGCCTCGGGTTTGGTGGCGGTGCCCATCTGGAACCATCAATGGCCGATTACATCTCGGGTCGTGACGACTGGGATTTCGCATCCATGGAATTAGGCATCAATTTGCTCGGTTCGATTGAGGTAGAGGAGTTCGAGCGTCGGGTTGCCTACTTTATTCCTACCATTGCTAGAGCGCACCCAGACAAATGGATTTTTTGTATCGACGTATTCCCCTGCCGATGGGATTTTGCAGCCGATCCAAAGGCTGATGCATTCAGAACGGTCGTCAAGAAGCAGGTAGAGGCGCTGAATTTGCCCAAGCTCGTTCATGTGTCAGGAATGGACATGCTATCCACTATGACTGGTTTGACAGCGGATCTGGTACATCCGTCGCCTTCTGGTATGGAGGAGATGGCACGCTATCTGGCAGGAGTGATGAGTAGAAAAGGTTGTGGTAACGGAAGTTCGACCTATACAATAAAGATCGACAGTTGACACTAAATGACCAGGAGGGTCTAAATTGAGTAACGATACCATACGCGTAGGAATTATTGGGGCAGGCACGAATACCGTTGGAAAACACATCCCGGGGTTGTTGGCCATTGATGGCGTTGAGATCGTCAGTGTCTGCAACCGGAGTCGGGAATCCTCAGAGCGTGTCGCCAAGCAGTTCGGAATCAGCACCGTATACAACAACTGGGCCGAGTTGATCGAGGCAGACGATACGGATGCGATCGTGATAGGGACCTGGCCATATATGCACTGCACACTCGTGCTCGCAGCTCTCGCATCCGGAAAGCACGTGATGACAGAGGCACGGATGGCTATGAATGCTGAAGAGGCCTACGTCATGCGTAATGTGGCGCAAGAACATCCGGACTTGGTTGCCCAGATTGTGCCATCGCCGATGACCCTTTGGGCGGATAAGACTATTCAGCGTCATATTGCCAACGGATATGTCGGAGATATCCTCTCGGTCGAACTCCGGGCTTCCGGAAACGATTTCCTGGACAGCGATGGGCCCATACAATGGCGCCAGGACTACGATCTCAGCGGACTCAACATCATGAGCATGGGCATCTGGTACGAAGCTATGCTGCGGTGGGTAGGTGAAGCGACATCCGTCATGGCACAGGGAAAGACGTTTGTGAAGATGCGCCATGATAGCGCTACCAATCATATGCGTGTCGCCAGGGTACCAGAACATATTGATGTTATCATGGATCTTGCTTGTGGCGCTCAGGGGTACATGATGGTCTCCTCCGTCCAGGGGTTTGGCGGTGTGGCCGACGCCAATATTTATGGAAGTGAGGGGACGCTCCGCATCTCGGGCGGCGCACTCTATGGTGCGCGGCGTGGTGATTCTGACTTGCAGGAGATCGCTATTCCTGACACCGAGCGGGGTGGTTGGCGGGTGGAGGATGAGTTCATAGGAGCCATTCGCGGCGAAGAGGCTATTACCCATACCACTTTTGACACAGGTGTGAAGTATATGGAGTTCACCGAAGCAGTCAACCGCAGTATGGCCGAGGGCAAAGCCATCTCAATTCCCCTTTAACGAAGCGGGTTGTGGCCAAGTGAATCCTGGATCTGTCCGGGAAAGAGGTTTCTTCCTGCCGCCGGGCGGATGAGACCTCTTAGCAGCCTCTGTGGCGTACCATGAGAGATCGCAGATAGAGGGATGAATGCGGCTGTATATAATTGGGTGCGAGTATTCAGGGACTACCACCCTTGCGGTGGGAATACATCGGTGGGCGCAGAAGGCAATGGGTGCGGACCTCGGTTTGATCCACGATCATTGGAAGATTCCGGACGTCGTCGCCCATTATCCGGATAGACTGTCGAAGCAGGAGCACAAGCAGGTGCTGGGGTTGAGCACACGCCTGCTGGAATCCTATATGCGGCATAATCTATATTATCACACGCCACATGAGAGTGCCGTGAACGACGACAATATCACCATTGGACACTACATAGAGGATACGATTTACGCCCGGTTATATTACCAGTATGGCGGACCACAGCAACCAGGCGATCGGGAGATTCATTCGAAGAAAATCGAATCTATTATCATGAACCTTGCACCCGAGACGGTACTATTGCATATCCGTGCCGACGAGGAGGTCATCGCTCGCCGTATGAAGGATGCGCTGCATCCCTATCCTGTGGTTCCTGAAGAAGATATCGATCGGGTATCCCGTTTGTTTAGTGCAGCTTTCCATGCCTCAAGAATCGGGAATAAGATGGAAATTGATACCAGTCATGATTCGCCTGAAACCTCCGTCGATCAGTTCGTATCCAAGGTACAGCCGTTCTTGACCCGGCTCGACCGCGAGCGACTCGCGGTTCAATGATCCGATTCACTTGCGGAGCATTCTATCCTTCTGCAAGACTAGATCTGCAGGGCCCACTCAAGCCGGACCTTCTTCCTTCAACAGCTTAATGTCCGCTATCAATCTCGTCATCTCGTTGGGAAATGTACCCTTGTAGATGCCACGAATGCGACCGTTTGTGTCGATGAGAAAGAACAGCTCCGTATGAAGAAAATCACTCTCATTTACTGGTAAGCCCAAGTCCTCTTCCGCGAAATAGGACTGTCGCGCTAGTGTGTATATTTCCTCACGTGCCCCAGTGACCAGGTGCCACTTCTCCGGCAGAATGCCGTACTCCTCACCGTAGCGATTGAGCACCTCTGGTGTATCGATTTCAGGAGTTACAGAGTGCGACAGGAACATAATGTCGGAATCGTTCCTGTAGGCTTCCTGAATCGTTAGCATGTTCTTTGTCATCGTAGGACATATTCCTGGGCAGGTCGCGAAGAAGAAGTCGGCCACATATATGCTCCCAGCGAACGTATCTTCAGTTACCACATCGGCATTCTGGTTTATCAAATGGAAGGGGGCGATCGTGTGAATTTGGTGGTACATCGGATCATCTGCGTCTATCCACTGAGGTGTCAGGTCCGCGTCACTGTAATACGGTAGCATATCTGTTGCCGGATCGGTCGTGCATCCGGCAATGGCGGTTAGAATCAAGATGGACGCGACGCTAAAATGCCTCATCAGGCTCCTCCAGGGAATTGCGCTGTCCGTCAACTATCTGAAAACAGGGCTTGGTTCTAAGTACGCCATAGCGTTTTCCATTCTTGTATACCAGGTTGATGTAGAGCTTTCCATTGGAACGCCACGCCCTCTGGGTACCTATCTCTACTCCATCCTCATAGTTGAATGCCGTGGCCTGCTGCCCGCTGCTGTACCATTCGAGGAATGCGCCTTCGTACCTTCCCTCCGAGAATCCGTATGAAAACTTCATTCTACCGTTTGGCCACCAACCAATGTGAACGTCCGTCTTGTGACCGTATTCATAGTGCCGGACCTCGGCCCGGTCTCCATTTTCATACCTTGACTCAGAAGTACCGTGTTTTAAGCCGTTTAGGTATTCTGTGACGAGGTTAAGCTGACCGTTATTAGCGGTTCGATGGACGCGCCCAGAATAGGGGATATTCCCGTGGAGCAGGACGCCATTTTCTATAATCGTTTCACTTCGGTCGATCGATATATCTGGAATTTCCACTGGCGTGTGGATTTTCGCACTGAAAATCATATCTGATTCACTGACAGAAATAGCAAAACTGGTCCCTGAGAGTAGGACGATGATAGCGGAGATGATCATGAATTTCCTTGTACTCGCCATTGTCACATTTCTCCTACTGAGTCACGGTACCTGGTGAACCGCGATATCCATCTGAGATATAGGGAGCGTCCGTCGTGATGTGGTAATGGTACGTTCCGTCGGGATAATCGTGTGTTACGCCAGTATGCCCGTGAGCCGTATCGAGATCAGTAGGCAAAGTGCCGTTCTGGTCCTTTTGGCCATACACAGGAAAGCCATCGAGCAGGAACCCAACCAGTTCGCTACCATTCTCCGTAATGAAGAGTGGCTCAATGTGGTAATGATACTGGCCAAAATTCTGAGGGTGCCCATTCCGCCGATCGAATGACAAAATCTCGCTGGTCAGCGGGGCATTTCCGGCCGCATATTGATTGTACAGAACGACGCCGTTGACCGCAATGCCCACGGGGCCAAGCGAGGTAGCGCTAATGGTAGGGGCTACCTCCGGTTGAAGAGGTATGGTGAAGGTCAGGTTTTGGGACGCGATGTTATTTGGATTGACCACCATACCTGAGTGCGGAGCCTCATACAGAGCATGGCTACTGCCCCAATAGGGACTCGTATGGTTTGGAATACCTTCGGCTTCGAGCACGATATTGGTGCCTTGCACGGAGACGGTCACCGCATCGACGAAATGGTTAAATGCGGACGGCAATGATGTGCTGGTCCCGCCTGTAGATCCGGTTGATCCTGTAGAGCTCGTCGGGTTGGAATCGTCGCACTGTAGACCGAAAAGTGCGACGAACGTCAGTACGGCCCTGTATGCCTTCATGGTTGCCTCCTTAATGAGGGTACGCTTCAAGCTTCAGAACGCAGAATCTGAGTCTGTTCGAATAACATAGAGGGAAAACGGTAGGGGTTAAGGTCGTCTCTCTGATACTCCGATGGTCTCCATCCTGCCGACCGAAAAGAATCATTTCTATGGTATACGACTGTAAATAGTTAAGACTCGTTCCGTCAAATAACCCGAAAGTCTACGAGAGAAGTCAATGCCCCTTGTTATGCGAGATGCAAATATCTATGTCATCCCTAAGGATTGCACTGGGCATGTTATAGAAGTTCATTTTCTGTTGAATTATGCACTGACAAGCTTCACTACCTACCTTCCAGCGGTAGATACCCAACGGAGATGTGAAGATGGTAATCGCGCCCCGTGTAGTGTCTCTGGCGGTTAGAGATTTGCTGTGGGTACTATGAATTCCGCGACCAGCACAGACACCTCGGCCACCGAGAAGCAGACCGTGATCCACTTCAGCCAACTCGATGTGTTTCTGAATGATATGTGTGAAAGCTGATCGAAGCCTGCCTCGTGATATTTTCGCGGCTTGAGCACCGGCGATACGGAATAGATTGTCAGCGACATAATGTTGGCTGCACCGAAACCCAAAAAAAGGCCGATAGAATCGATTGGTACTGTCATTGCCCGGAGACAGGACAGGATGGAACCTACCGTCAGGCGGTTCAGGTCTCGGTGCTATCACGGTTTTTAGGACAAGAAAGAGCGAAAGGTGAGGCGCATCAACTGCATGCCGACGCGTATGCCGGGCGGTAAAGGAATGGGCGAATAGCAGGCGTAAGGGGTCCAAAATAAATGCACAGTTTCGAATTCTGTGAACGAGATGGGCAATGCGAGAGATACCATTCAAAGGGCAAATACTCGATCAGATGGACAGTCTGGACGCCTGGCCGGAATGATCAAGATGATAAAACAGGCCATGGCCAGGCCAAAGTGCGGACCGGGAGCACGGCGCAAACAACGCGGAGGCTGCCCATGCCTCAATAATAGAAGCTGATCTGGATTAAGCCTCCAGTGGGAGTTGCGCCGTATTCACTGGTGATTCTTCCGTTCACGGGATGACTGCCGTGCGCCACATAAAGCTGCCCGATGAGCGTTACATTGTCCGAAAAGAGCCACCGAGTGGATGGCGTGATCACCCCGGATCTGTCCTCTGGGCTGAAGATCCATGATAGGCCCAGGGGGGCGGCACCGCCCACACCGTATGAAAGCTGAAAGGCCGCTGCATGTCGACCGAGAATCTGACTATCGCCCCTCTCAAAGCGAGCCTGCAATCGTGGATTCTGGAGTTGGAACTGAGCTTGGGTGATGTCATTGACACCGAACCCGGAGTAGTGATACTCAGCCGCAATCAAGAACTGGCCAGACGCATTCAGGCCGTATGAACCGCCAACCACGCCTTTGATGACGGTGTCGTTGCGCCCCAGTCCTGCTCCGTCGGCCGTTCTGAACAGCGCGACCTCTCCATGAAGTTCTGCTCCCAGCATAGGCAAGGATGTCGTCACGGCAGAAAAATAGTCGTCCGCTCGTTTACCAATCATCACTTCACCGTCTATATCACCTACATAGCCCTGCAAACGTGCCGCGAAGGCAGACGATTCGAGCGACTTGTCCATAACGGCGAGTGTTTCGAGCGAGATGAGATCCGATAGCGGAAGGCTGCTGCGGACGGCATCGACACCGCGTCGCCATTCACGATCGCTTTCCAGCGGCGAAAAAGGGGCGAATATATCCACAGCGCCGAAAAAAAGGCCGCGTCCCCATCCGATAGGCTGCCGCCCCACGGTGAGTTCGAGGTCGCCAGAATGAAAGGCGGCAAATGCCCGGTCCACTTCGTGACGGTAAGAGAAGGTGTTACCTACTTCTGCCAGCTTCGCGTCGAGCTGAGAGATGCGGTAGGGCGCGCGAGTCGTGGGCAGGAGAAAACCCGATCCAGCGGAGCCTGACTGCTGTGAGACGTTTCGAGTTCTCTGCTCGTAGGCTAGTCTGAAGTTGATCCAGGGGACGGGTTGAGCGCCCACGGTCATTCGTCCCCGCCAGAGCGTGGTGCCGCTCCAACGTTCGGGAAATAGAAGAAGATCTTTGGGTGCGTGAGAGACCAGGGATGTCCACTTGAGTGCGGCGTCGAATATGTAGTATCGATCACCAGATTTGCTGGACCAGAGCTCGATTGCCTGGGCGACCTGCCAGGGCACCAACAGAAGCAGAGCAACCAATGACCCTATGATTCGATGACGCAATGGTTCAATCCTCCCCTATTTCGTCACCGTTTCTTTGCTCATCACTTACGACTACACCATCTCGGAGCGTCACCACACGTGACGCGTATGACACAACCAGAGGATCATGGGTAGAGAACACAAAGGTCATATCGTGTGTGTCCCGCAGGTCTCGCATCATTTTGAGAAGCGTCTCCGCATTCTCACTGTCAAGGTTTGCCGTAGGCTCGTCCGCGAGTACTAACTTGGGTTTCGATGCGACCGCCCGAGCAACGGCAACGCGTTGCTGTTGTCCCCCGGACATTTCGGTAGGACGTCGGTCGGCCAGATCTGCGAGTCCAAGCGACTCCAGCGTGGCCAATGCTGTCGTTTCACGCCCATTGCCCTCTCCCTGGAGCTCCAATACAAACTCCACGTTCTCGCGAGCTGTTAGAACGGGTACGAGATTATAGGCCTGAAATACAAATCCAAGCTGGTGTAGACGGAGGTCCGCCCGGTCCTTTCTGCTCAACTCAGAGAGATTTCGGTCGAATAGGTTGACGCTTCCGCCAGTGGGAATATCCAGTGCCCCAATGATATTGAGAAGTGTCGTTTTGCCACTTCCGCTGGGTCCGACTATAGCCATGAAGTCACCGGTCTTCACCACCAGGTCCACTCCGCGCAGTGCCTGTACAGCCACTTTTCCTGTGTGGAACTCCTTTACGACCTTCTTGATGTCCACGAGCGTATCGCTCATGTTCAAGCCTCCCGCAGACTGAGCGCTGAGGTGGGATCAGTTCTGATCGCGAACCAGGCTGGATATAGAGCCGAAACGAGCGTAGAGACAATAGCGATGATCAATGCATGTGGTACCATCCAGTATCCCAAATCTGTGTAAAGGATGGGATCGAATAGGACGCCCTCAATCGCAAAGTCGCCTTCGACCATTGCTGAGAAGTCAATTCCATTGGTTGCAGTATAGTAGACGAGAGGCGTCGCTAGTAACAGGCCTGCTACAGCTCCCATCAGGCCCAGCACGAGGGCTTCTATCGTGACGAGTCGAATGACCTGTAGATCCTTCATTCCCAATGCCATGAGCACTGCGAATTCGCGTCTGCGCTCCAGCATGGCGGTCAGTTGGGCACTTGTGATTCCCAGAATTACGACCACTACTACAATTATAGACAACAATCGCATGAAGCCCTGATCGCTGGCTGCGTCCCCGCCCTGCGCGCGCAGCACTTCGTTCCAGGGCAATATGATATCACCGGTGGGCAGTTCGCCTTCAATTTGTGCCACCATCTCGTCGATGCTAAGTGGATCATCGAAGGTTATGGAGATCTCTGCACTACCCGCGTATCCGGTCAGACGCTCGACGTCATCAAGAGAAATATGACAGATGCCCGTATCCAGTTCTTTGCTTCCGGTATGGGCGATGCCGACGATACGCACCATGGCATATTGCATCTGCCCGGCATGGTCAACGACCGTCATGAAAAGATCATCATCTATCGTTACTTCCAGTCTGTCGGCTATCACACTTCCGATGACTACGGCATCGCGGTCGTCAGCTCGAAGATAGCGTCCCTCGCTGACGGTTCGGACGACCCTGTTCAGAAGGGCTTCCATCTGGGGGTCGACACCCAGCATCTCTACGCCAATTACTCTCGTACCGAAGGCCAGAAGAGCAGTTATTCGGGAATGGGGGGCTGCGACCTTCACGCCTTCAGTACCTTGAAGCACAGCCAGATCTCGGACACCATTTTGGAGGCGTAAGTCGTTGTCCCGTTGCTTCTCCCATGTCGCCGGTGCAATTCGCGCATGTCCGAATCCGCTGTCCGCGATCGACCTGATACGCAACTCGTTGCTCCCTCGCACAAAGGCCGTCAGAAAGAGTGCTACCGTGCAGCCTATGCCCACCCCGGCCACGGAAAGAATGGTCCGGCGGATGTTCCTTCCGAGCGATCGTAGGGCGAATTTGGACACCAGTGAGCTGCTCAAGATCTCATGGCCTCCATAGGTTCGAGGCGTACGATGTGTAACATGGGCCACAGAGCTGAGATGAAGGAGGTGAACAGAACTGCGACGATACCGATACCTATATCAGTCGGCAGGAGCTTGGGGGTCACCCGCGACGTGATCTGCATCCCCTGAAACGCCACCTGGTAGGATGCATCGTTGCCGCCAAGAGCGGCGTAATCCAGTCCCGAGTCCATAGTCAACAGCACCACGCCGATGGCCAGTGCGGAACCCACTGTGACCCCCACCAGCCCGAGCAGCATAGCCTCTACGGCTACCATGCGCCCGAGGCGGTTCGGCTGGCATCCCAGTGAGAGGAGCATTCCAAATTCGTGAATCCGCTCGTATGTGGACATGAGCATAGTGTTTGTTATGCCCGCTGCAGCTGCGATAAACACAATGACGAGTATGATGAGTGTAAATGCTCCGATCATATCTATCATTGAAACGAGTTGAGGCACTATTTCCCGCCACGGCAGTATTTCCAGGCCATCAACGACAGGCAACGTCGACAAACCGGCAACAACTTCCAAGACCATCTCGGGTTCTTTCACATGGATCAGCACTTCGTGGGCCTGATCCGGCATCAATAGAAACTCCTGAGCGTCCTCAATTGACATGACGATGCCCAGGCTGTTTACAATGTCTACCTGTGACGAGACGATATTGGTAACGGTAAAGAGGTCATTGGCGATAGAACCGTCTACATCCTGACCGATCACCGCCAATTCCATACCAGGGGTAATGTCATATTTTCTGGCGAAGGTGCTTCCGACAAGAACACGCCGTTCTCCCATTTGGCCGGATAAATCCTGACCTGCTAAGAGTCCGGAATCGTGTGACTCTACCTGGGCGTCTATGCCAATGACCATGCCCATGAATCCCTCATCCGTCAACGCTGCTAACACAGGGGCATACATACGAGGTGCGGCATGAGCTACGCCGGGATCGGCTCGCAGCTGTTCCAGGCGGGCCCCGAGGTCGTCAATGGCCAGATCGATGGACCGGTCTTCGCGCCATTCAGGAGCGTGAATCTGAATGTGCCCGATCAACGGGCCTGTGATGGAATTGAAATATTGGTCGCCGTATCCATTCATCAGAGCGGAAATCACGAGGAACGTCAGCTGGCCCAGGGCAATGGCCGATACGGCAAGAAAGGTGCGTTTTCGGTTCCGTCCCAGATTGCGCCATGCGATGCGAAGGGTACTGGTAGTCGCCAAGGTTACCGCCGTCTTTCGAGCCGTGACAGGCTGAACATGCCGTCGTCCACGTCGGCGTTGAAGTCGATTTCGAGATACCGCATTACGGTGTAATGCCCTTCATCGCGTTCCGGTACAAT
>JABIQT010000047.1 GCA_018667995.1 Candidatus Latescibacterota bacterium | reverse complement strand
CGGATCCTGTACGTCGACCAACGACCGCACCAGCGGGGTACTCTTGACACGTTGATCATCAATGAGGAACGGCCGGATATCGTGATTGAGGAGATGGTGGAACGTGATCTAATGAGGTCGGCGCCTCTGGATCCATTTCTGAACCATAAATGAGGGACTTACTGTTGTTGGCAATAGGACCGCTTACTATCGCGGTGGAGGGTAGAGCAAGTCTCAGTCGCGGGCCCTGGTCTCGTGTGTAAAATCCTGTTGGGTGCTGGCGGTGGTTTTTCGTGAAGTGTAGCATTGGCTAGTGAACTGCCGTGATCGCTCTGCAAATCACTTGATCTCGTTCTCGTCGCATGTTAGCCTGTGCTGATTACTCGACCTTAAGACAATGAAGAAGGGGAACAATATGATCGAGGCCACGCCGTTGGCGGACCAGCCGTTTGGTGTTGAAGTCACGGGTATAGATTTCTCCCGGAATGTATCGGATGAAGATATAAGAACCGTGATTCGTCTTTTTTACGAAAATGCCATCATGATTATTCGTGATCAAGAGCTTGATCTGGACAGGTATGAAAGGTTGGTGGGGCAATTTGGACAACTCCATCATCATTTGATCGATCACTTACGCCTGAAGGACAATCCGGCCGTACTAAACCTCTCGAACATATTTCAGAACGGGAAACCTATCGGTGGATATCAAGGGGCTTCATTCTGGCATACCGATGTGGCCTATGAAGACCCGGGCAACAGTGCGACTATCGTCCACGGCCGTGAGTGGCCCGAAGGGGGATGTCCTACATACTTCTGCGACACCCGGGCCGCATACGACGCCCTGCCGGATGGTATGCGAAAGCGGATTGATTCCTTGACCGTGTTGCACCACTACGGAAACCGGGATGACCTGAACGAGGACTCGACCACCTCCGCGGAAAAACTGCAGGGCCACCAGAAAGACCAGATCCAGAACGTCTTCCATCCTCTCGTGAAGGTACATCCATTTACGGGTCGCAAAGCCCTATACGGTGTGGCCGGAAG
The DNA here is from genome assembly GCA_018667995.1 of Candidatus Latescibacterota bacterium. GTDB lineage: Bacteria > JAAXHH01 > JAAXHH01 > JAAXHH01 > JABIQT01 > JABIQT01. The sequence continues at coordinate 3,151 of JABIQT010000047.1, read as the reverse complement.
TTCCTTTGGCATCGTCGGTATGCCGGATGATGAGGCTATCGGTCTTCTGGATGAACTGAAGATTCATGCCTTGCAGCCGCAATTTGTTGCCAGTTTCGATTGCCGACCCAATGATCTCGGTGCGTGGGACACCTATTCCACGTTGCACAAAGCCACGACGCTCAAGCCGGCCGTGGGAACCCATGATCGGCGTTTGGTATGGAGAATCAGCGTGAAGGGTTATCCCCCCTTGATGGCCGATGAAGCGGTCCATGCATCAGTATGAGTGCAACGAGGCTGGGCATCGTTCAGCCAAACATCGAATGGATTTCAAATGAAACTTCATGGTAAAACGGCCATCATCAGTGGGGCTGGCACTGGGATAGGGGCTGCTACCGCCAAGCTGTTTGCGGCCGAAGGGGCTCGGATAACTCTCACAGGAAGGCGTCCCGGCCCCTTGCAGGAGGTAGTCGGAGAGATTGAGGCAGCGGGAGGGACGGCCCAGGCTGTCGCCGGCGATGTGGCCGATAGGGCACACTGTAGAGACCTGGTGGCAGAGACCTTAGCTGCCTACGGGCGTCTCGATATTCTATTCGCAAACGCCGGATCGGGCGACCGGGCCCTGGTCGTGGAGACGACCGAAGAGTTGTGGGACCAGACTATGAACACGAACCTGAAAGGCACGTTTCTCTGTGTCCAGGCGGCACTGCCTACCATGCAGGAGCAGAACGGTGGCGTAATCGTGACCATGAGCTCCATACTGGGGCAGTCCGGGTTGGCCCAGACAAGTGCTTACAGTGCCACAAAAGCGGGGATTGAACAGTTGACGAAGGTCGTTGCCCTGGAAGGGGCTCCCTATGGAATCCGGGCTAATGCCGTGGCGCCGGGCTGGGTGGAGACACCGTTGACGGAAGGCGCACAGAAGGACGAGGCTCTTTTGGCCCGGATTCCACAAACACGCTTCGGGAGACCTGAAGAGATTGCCCATGCTGTCTTGTATCTGGCCTCGGATGACGCCCGTTGGGTCACAGGCACCGTGTTGACGATTGACGGTGGGTGGCAAGCTGGCTGAATGGTCTGCAGGCCTTATCAAGACAATCACTTGGCGTAGAAGACTCCATCCCTTGGTGTGTTCCCCTTTCCCTGTTTATGTTACACAAGTCTATGAACTGAGAGCCGTTTACCTATATCTCGTTCGCGTACCGTCCTGACGGTGCGGACCGATCTCTCCGCTGGACTAGCTGCGCGGCCGGCTCCGATGCTCTCCGGCATCAAGCATGGCTTTCTCCCCCGCAACAGCTCTTGACAAACGTATAGCCGGTGTGTATAAATCGATTATCCCCCTTTCCAGACCACATTCTATTTGCATCACGTTATCGCCCAGGAGGCGAATATGAAACGGCTTGCCGCGTTGTTTACGTGTCTGCTTTTGTCAATGGTGCTATCATCCCCGGCGCATGCAGGTGATAGGGAAGATGTCTTAGTGGCTGTCAACGCATACAATGCGTCAATGCGAGACGGTAACACTGATGTGTATGTGAATAGTGTCCTGCCGGGATACATAATCTATAATGGCGGGGGCGCCTTGCTGAATTACAATCCACCGGCAAATCGGAGCGGAATTCAAACCGCCTTTGACGCAGGTACCCGATTCAACATCCAGCACCGGCATCAAGAGGTCGTCCTGTACGGGGACACCGCAATCCTGACGGCGTATGAGCAGTCAACAACGATTCTCGCTGACGGTACCTCTACAGCGGGACGCCCGTTTCGTACGACCATGGTCTGGGTAAAGCAGGGCGGCACATGGAAGATGGCCCATCAACATCAGTCACCATTGCTGCCTCCCTCGCCGTAGTTAACCTCTGCCTTTAGGTCTTTCAGATCCTTCATAATCTTGGTGTTGTGAGGGACTGATCGTCGTTGCCCGCCTGACCAGAAACTGTGTCAGGCGGGCTTTTTTATGCGGGCGAATACACCTCGGCGGATATTGCTACGCCTGGTTTTTACCGATGGTGCTATGTAAGATCTATGGATTGAGCTGCCGTACAGCTTTTGCGTCGGGCCGACGCAACGACAATCGTGATCCGGAGGGTATAGGACATTGGTCATCCCGATACCAGGGGAAGACTATGCGATCTTGGTACTTGAGCGGCGAGGGGACTTTGGGGGGCTTTCAATAACCAGACTGAGGCTGCAAGGCGTCAAAAAGCTACCCGTTCGATTCCGACATCAAGATTCCCCATCTTGCCGTTTCTCAGAGTCGTTTTCCATCGCTGTTCGAAGATCCTCCAGAGACTCCTCTCTTATGACCTGGTCAAGAATCTTGAATAGTTCCTCGAAGTTTGTGTCGATCCGTTCCTCCAGCTCGTGAATCCTCGATGCTTCTTTAGCATCCGCAATCTTACGTAATTTCTCGGTTTCTTTGATCCGACCATGGTGCTGAAGAGCGGCAGATGTCTCCAAGTGGGCGAGAAAAACGAGAAAGACCAGACTTTGCAGCAGTATAACCGCACAGAGTACCACGCCTATCGGTGCCTCTACATCTTGAACCAGGAAGTTCAGTGTGGACGGTGTGGTGACCAGATTCCAGTTTGCAGTGACAAATATGGCTACGACGAAGAGCAGGGCCATTAAGACATAGTGCCGAATTTTCACGCGAGACTCCTTTGCAGGCTCCTGGTCCGCCAGATGGTTCCTTCAATCAGGTAGACTCCGATCGGTCGCCAAACATTCATTGGTACATTATTGAGGCAGCATCTTGCACTTGGTTTGATTTTCCCTTTCTAAGATACTATGCAATAAGTGGGCAGCAAGGTAGGTAAATCATCTTTTGTGTGAATGTTCGATCTGAGCCATTTTGGATGTCAGACATACCCCTTAAGGGCAAGTGATTGTTGGGGCAGATTGATCCACCAAGGCCTTCAAGATAATCAACGAAAGAAGAGCGCACATGCCCCTATAAATTCTGGTGCGGAATGTGGTTATAATCGCTTGCATGGTACCAGACTCCACCCAGTCTTGATCCGATCAGACTCCTCTGACTGAGTGTGCCAGTCAACTGACGGCATTGACGAGTGCTATGCTAACAATGACGATATACGCGCCCGCGTTTTTTTTTGCGGTTTCTCGCTATAGCAGGGCTTTGGGCACTATCCGTCGCCAGCAATCG
>JABIQT010000048.1 GCA_018667995.1 Candidatus Latescibacterota bacterium | reverse complement strand
TTCAACGCGCGTACGGCACCTGAATGCCGAAGGTTCAGATAAGTGTCCAGGTATCTGCCTGGTTCCACCGACACACCAGATTTCTCCAGCTCCTCTGAAAACTTGCCTGGATCCGTCTTCAGTCGATTGACCCGAATAGACAGCGCTGGTGACTCATTTCCCGCCTTACACAGTTCTTCGGCAGCATCTATACCGTATCGTTCAAACCAGCGCTTCGCTATCCACTCGGGATAGGAATACATGGTGCTAAGAAAAGCGACCGGTGCCTTCTCTCTTGCAGGAAAGCGAATATCGGCACGCTTCCGGATAATATTGCGCAGAACCCCATTGGTCAGGCTTACGGTACCCGGGTGGCCAAAGCGCTTGGCGAGCTCAACGGATTCGTTGGTCGCAGCTGAATCCGGTATCTGATCCAACATGAGGATCTGATAGGCCCCTAGGCGCAATGTATTTGTGATCCATGGCGTCAAGGTATCCATGCGCTTCACAAACTGTCCAAGAACCCAATCAAGCCGGCCACGCCAGCGGACCGTCCCATATACCAATTCCGTGGCCAGTGCTGTATCGCGACCGTCCAGCGAGGCTTGACGCAGCAGGGCATCCAAAGTCTCTCTTACGTAACTCCCCTCCGTATCAAAATGATACAGAGCATGGAGCGCCAGTTCACGTGCGGTCATTGCCCCGCCGAATCATATCTCGAACAGCCCCAACAAGAGCTGTTCCTGTGACGGCCACGTATGACCAGCCCGCTGCCCGTAGGACAGCCCTTGCATTAGACATTTCCTCATTGCTCAGATAGCGTGCTTTCTCTAGCAATCTAAATTCCCGGCGGATGGCATTGAGCTCCACGGGTACAGCCAATAAGGAGCACCCAACGGCGCCCAATAACATAGCATTTCCGGCGATCCACATGTTCGACCATCTCCACAGGATACCTACAGAACCGAGCGACAAAGCTAACATAGCACACCAGCGATCCAACCGAAGCGATATACGATCGGAATCGTGCGTCTGCAGCGAATCTCCCGCTTCATGAGCTGCGATCCCTATGGCCGCAATCGAGCCGTTTCTGTAGTTGGCTCCGGTCAAGTTGACTGTCCGTTGTACGGTATCCTACCAGTCGGTTCCGGACATTTTTGACTGTAACACATCGGCATTTGCGAGTCCTTCCCCGTCCAGCAGTGCTCTGGCTACCTGAGCACCTGACCGTATCTGTTCAGCAAACAACGGAAGCGCCCGTAGATACGCCTTATATGTATATACGATTTAAACATCAAACCCGCAGCTACCAGGAGCACAGGCAGGAACCAGTCAGGTCCCACATCATGACTCCTCTTGGGACATTGACACACGTCCAAGCCGATCACCAGCCGCCATTCGGTATCCTCGAACAAATGCTTCGGCGGCCATCCTCTTCTTTCCCTCAGGTTGCAGTTCTGTGATCAAAAGACTACCGTGTCCAGTCTGAACACGGATCCCTTGGGATCCTTCGACCGTGAGAATCTCACCGGGTAGGCGGCCACCCGCTTCGGCGTCCGAGCCCGAAAGACGGCTCGACAACACCCTTAGAGTTTTGTCTCCCCTGTGTGTGAATGCCATAGGATATGGGTTCAGTCCACGTATTCGGTTATGCAACGTCTTTGCCGACTGCGTCCAGTCCAAAAGACCATCAGCCTTGAGCAATTTGGGTGCAGAGGTGGATTCTCCCTCCTGCCGAAGAGATTTGGCTACCCCAGTACCAATTGCATCCACAGTTGCACCTAAGAGCACCGCGCCCTCTTTCATCATTCGGTCATGCAACTGTCCACCGGTTTCGTCTGGTCCTATTGGGGTCGGCTGCTGCATCAGAATGCTACCAGTGTCCACGTCACGATCCAGAAAAAAAGTGGTGACACCTGTTTCGTGCTCACCGTTGACGATGGCCCACTGAATAGGGGCTGCTCCACGGTACTTTGGCAATAGCGATGCGTGAAGATTCACAGATCCTTTCGGAGGTATCGCAAGAATGGACACGGGCAGTATCCGAAAGGCTACCACAACGAATAAATCTGCCTGCCATGCTCCCAATTCCTCCCTGAACGAGCGGCTCTTCAATCGCTCCGGCTGGAGAATAGGTACGCCTATCTGCTCGGCGAGTCGTTTAACAGGCGGGCGATTCAACTTCAACCCACGGCCACCCGGACGATCAGGCTGTGTCACTACGCCGACCACCTCATGGTCACCATCCACCAGTGTCTGTAGACTTGGCAATGCGAAATCAGGCGTCCCCATGAACACTATACGCATTAACGGGATTCCAAATCATTCATGCGGTCAGCCATTTTCACCCAAGTCCTCTTCCGTACTGCGTTTCAGTTTTCTTAGTCGTCCCTGAGCTAGACGCAGGCGAAACTTGCTCATCCTGTCAATAAACAGGACACCGTTCAGATGGTCCGTCTCGTGTAGCAAGGCACGGGCCATGATGCCCATCCCCTCCACTTCGAATCCGTGCCCATCTATCCCCGTTGCCTCGGCCGTTACCCGATCGCATCTAACAATCTTGTCAAAGTAGTCCGGAAAGCTCAGACAACCTTCGTCCCCATTCTGCTCGCCATCAGCCCTGAGGATTTCGGGGTTGATGAAGGCCAATGGCTCTTCGCCAGCATCCGTAGCGCTGAGATCGATGACAAAAATACGTACCGGCACTCCGATCTGAGGCGCAGCAAGGCCAATGCCCTGGGCGTCACGCATGGTATCGATGAGGTCAACGACGAGCGTCTCGATCTCGGGCGTAATTTCCGTCACCGGCTGGCACATCTCACGCAAGACTGGATCGCCGTACATTCTTATGGGTCTGACAGCCATAGCTTATTGCTCTGATTCCTGTTTTTCGCCCTTCTTGCCAAGAACTTTGGAGATAGATCCCCTCTGTACCTCAACCTTTACATTGTCGGCGATTTTGACCACTACAACGTCGGCCTTGAGGCCGGATACGGTTCCTATGAGACCACCCGAGGTAACTACACGATCCCCATTCTTCAACTCATCAAGCATCACCTGGTGTTTCTTCTGACGTTTTTGCTGCGGTCGAATCAGTAGAAAATATAGAATAAGAAACATTAACAGAAAGGGCAACATGGCTCCCATGAAACCGCCTCCGCCATCTGCTCCAGCTGAAGGCCCCATGGCAAATGCTTCTTCTATCACGTGTCACACTCCTTAGTGGTGGTACTACAATATTGATTCAGAAATCTGGTCCGCCAATCGACGAACGTATCGCTCAAAATCGCCGCACGCATCTGCTTCGCGAGACCGACGAAGAAATTCACATTGTGCAACGTGCCCATTTGCGGCCCCAACATCTCACCCGTGTTATACAGGTGTCTGAGGTAGGAGCGACTGAATGTCCGACAGGCGTAACAACCGCATGTCTCATCAAGAGGCCTTGCGTCTTCCTTGAACCTGGCATTACTGATATTGACCCTGCCCTCAGGCGTATACAGCGCTCCGTTGCGCCCTTCACGTGTTGGAATCACACAATCGAACATATCCAGTCCACGGCCAACAGCATCGACAAGATCCTCAGGTGTTCCCGCTCCCATCAGGTAACGGGGTTGATTCTCGGGCAGGCAGGCAACCGTAAGATCGATCAATCCACCCATCGTGGATTTCGGCTCTCCTATCGATAGTCCGCCAATAGCATATCCATCAAACCCCATGCTAACCAACGCTTCCGCGCAGGTGACTCTCAGATCCTCGTAGGTGCTGCCCTGCACAATCCCGAACAGTGCCTGCGGTGCTCTTCTATCGGTAGCCAACTCCTCGAATCGTCTTTTGCTACGCTCCGCCCATCGTAACGTAAGGCCATAGGATTCACGGGCGTACTCATAGGTGCATGGATACGGCGTGCACTCGTCAAGCGGCATGATTATGTCTGCGCCGAGGGCGGTCTCGACTTCCATAACAGATTCTGGGGTAAAGAGATGTTTTGCGCCATCGATATGCGACTGAAACGTAACCCCTTCCTCCTGGATCTTCTTGAGGTCGGCCAGACTGAAGACCTGATACCCCCCGCTATCTGTTAGAACGGGATGCGGCCAGCTCATGAATTCCTGCAATCCGCCCATGGACCGAATCAGTTCATGCCCTGGACGCAGGAAAAGATGATACGTATTGCTGAGTATTACCTCCGCTCCTGTTTCTTCAAGTTCCGTCGGCGATAGCGCCTTGACGGTTGCCTGGGTGCCGACAGGCATAAACACTGGTGTATCGATGGTTCCGTGTGGCGTACTCATTCTACCGGCACGCGCCTGAGTATCCTTATCCCGTCCCATCAGTTCGAAGGAAAAAGCCAAAACCGCTAACCCACTATTTCCAGCGCTTCAAGCGCCTCAAATATACCGTGGACACCTATGATCTCAATTTGGTCTGAGGATGGGAGTGTTTTAGTATTTCGAGCAGACATGATGCATCGTGTAAATCCCAGTTTTTCGGCCTCTTTGACTCTCTTATCGGCCTGACTCACACCGCGAATCTCTCCACCAAGACCCACCTCACCTATTACGACATCACCTTGTCTTACAGACACATCCCTGAGACTCGAAGCGATTGCCACGGCCGCTCCCAGATCAACAGACGGTTCCTCAAGACGGACGCCTCCTGCCACATTCACAAACACATCCTGCGTTCCAAGATGCATGCCGGCTCTCTTCTCCAGTACGGCCATCAATAGGGCTACCCGGCGTGTATCCAGACCATTTGTCACACGTTGTGGCGTGCCATAATTAGCTGGCGTCACTAGTGCCTGGAGTTCAACCAACAACGGACGGGTACCTTCCACGCTGCAAACCACAACCGACCCCGATACGCCGTCAGGCCGTTCCGAAAGGAATAACTCGGATGGATTCAGCACCTCCATTAACCCGACGTCCTGCATTTCGAAAATACCAATCTCATTGGTTGAACCGAATCGATTCTTGACAGCACGAAGAATACGATAGGACTGATGTCGCTCACCCTCAAAGTACAACACGGTATCTACAATATGTTCGAGGGCCCTTGGGCCAGCAATCGCCCCGTCCTTCGTGACGTGACCGATGAGAAAAACCGGAATTCCTCGTGCCTTTGCCATTTGAATGACACGTGCAGCACATTCCCGGACCTGACTTACACTACCTGGCGCGCTTTCGATCGTAGGTAGATAGATCGTCTGAATCGAATCCAGCACCAGGGCCTTCGGTTTCAATTGTTCGACCTGGTCAAATATGGCCTCAAGGTTCGTTTCGCAAAGCAGATACAACTCCTCTGAGACCGCATCCAACCGATCAGCTCGTAGTCTCACCTGACGCGAAGACTCCTCACCAGAGACGTATAACACAGGGCTTACTGTACCACTCAGCTTCTGCAGTGCCTGTAACATCAGTGTGGACTTTCCGATACCCGGATCACCTCCCACGAGCACAACAGATCCGTGCACCACTCCGCCACCCAGTACGCGGTCAAATTCACCGATGTGGGTGCTCAACCGCTGGTTGTCCGATATATCTACGTCCGTAATCCGGGCAACACGATCGGACGAGCCAAACAGGGCAGGTCGTTCCGCTGATCGCCCCGTAGGTTGATTTTCTTCCGCAAAGGTATTCCAAGCCCCGCAATCCTGACATTTTCCCTGCCAGCGGGGGGAAGACGCACCACAAGCTTGACAGACATACCTTGTTTTTACTTTCGCCAATTTAGCCATGGGCTCGAAGCCGATTTCCTAGTCCAAGGACTTTATGGGACCGTCACCCTTGCCGAGGATAAACTGTTGGACTAGCGGATCGTCCGTATTTCGTATTTCGTCGGGTGTACCAATGATGCGTATGGTACCTTCGTGCAACATTGCGATTCGATCCGCAATTTTATAGGCGCTGACCATATCATGAGTTACCGCAATACCGGTAACCGTCAATTCATTCTTCATCCTGAGAATGAGATCATTAATGATATCCGCCATTATTGGATCCAAGCCCGTAGTCGGTTCATCGTACAGCACGTATTCTGGGTTCATCGCAATAGCGCGAGCGAGGCCGACCCGCTTCTTCATTCCACCAGAAAGTTCAGCTGGTTTCATGCCTTCGATTCCCTTCAGACCTACCATTCTCAGACACTCCCGAACCCGCTCGGCAATTTCATCATCGGACAGCTTGGTGTGGAGTGCAAGGCTGGTACCCACGTTCTCACCTACCGTCATGTAATCAAACAATGCCGCGCCCTGAAAAAGCATCCCAAACCTCTGTCGGATACTATTCAGCTGCTCGCCTTTCAACCTGGAAATCTCCTGGCCATCAATTCGCAAGGATCCCTCATCGGGCTGTAGTAGACCGATGATATGCTTAAGGAGCACACTCTTGCCGCATCCACTGCGCCCAATGATGACCATGGTCTCACCCGTCTCAATGGTCAGATTCACGTCTTCCAGGACAGATTTGCTGAAGGCTTTTTTCAGGTGGCTAATCTCTATCATTTTTACTGGATGCCCTGGTTATTCGTCGAAGGGATCATGGTGGAAATCTGGATTCTCAAATGTCGCATACTGGTCTATAAATACAAGCTCTACGGACCCAATAGGCCCGTTACGCTGTTTTCCAATGATAATCTCGGCTCTATTTGTCTCCGTTTCCTCTACCTGCCCATACCGTACGGGCCGGTATATGAAAAGTACCACATCGGCATCCTGCTCAATTGCCCCAGACTCCCGAAGATCAGACAACTGTGGTCGACCGTCGCCACGAGACTCTACCGCTCGCGACAGCTGAGACAGCGCCATAATCGGGATATTCAATTCCTTGGCCAACGCCTTCAATGACCTCGATATTGTCGAGATCTCTTGTTGCCGGCTCTCCGACCCAGACGGTCCCGACATGAGCTGTAAATAGTCGACGATCAGCATGCCCAGATTCTCATTCTCCGACAGGAGTCTACGGGCACGGGATCTCATTTCCAGAACGGTAATCGCGGGCGTTTCATCAATAAAAATCGGAGCCTGAGCCAACGACCCCACAGCGATACTCAAATTTGACCAGGCATCTCCCGGCAGGCGCCCTGTCCGCATCAGATGCGAATCCACACGAGCCTCGCTACAAAGCATCCGCTGCGCGAGTTGATGATTTGCCATCTCCAAACTGAAAATACCCACACCAAACTTACCTTCAACTGCCGCATGACGGGCGATATTTAAGCAGAAAGCCGTCTTCCCCATGGAGGGGCGGGCAGCCACGATAATCAGATCACCCGGCTGAAAGCCAGCGGTCATCTCATCCAGTCGATCGAAACCGGTCGGGACCCCCGTCACACCGCTGCTACGCTCGTGGAGACGCTCTATGTTCTCAAAGGTATCATGAAGAATAGGATTCAGTTGTGTGAATCCTTGCTTCACCCGCCGTTCGGATAAGGCAAAAATCATCTGCTCGGCTTCATCAAGCAAATCGTCTGGAGTGTCGGCCTGTTCAAATGCCCTTGCAATGATCTGATTCGATGACGTAATCAGTTTGCGGCTGATCGCCTTGTCATGGACGATATTTGCATGGTAGGAGGCATTGGCAGCGGTAGAGACGGTCTCCGTCAGACCTGCCAAGTAAAACGCTCCTCCTACATCATTCAATTGCTTACGGGTTTCCAGCTCAGCGGTCAGCGTGATCAGGTCCGTCGGTTCGTTACGCTCGAAAAGCGATACGGCTGCCTGAAAAATCTTACGATGTGCATCCCGGTAAAAGTCGGTCTCATCGATGATATCGATTACCCGGGAGATCGCTTCCTGGTCCAGTAGCATCGCCCCAAGGACAGCTGCTTCGACTTCGACAGCCTGAGGTGGTACGCGCTCCGCGCTATTTGATTCCGCTGCCATACTTCAAAGACCTCTCCGACTCTATTTGTCGGAATTACGTCCAAATCCTCGTCAGGCACTGGGCATGACATTCACTCTATCAAGTTGACCGGATGCCGCTTGATCCTTACCTGTCAGTCGATCGTATTCCTGTCGCAGCATCTGCACGTCTTCCCACGTTGGTCGTTTAAATGACGGATTACGCAGGAGGGCCGACGGATGGTAGGTGACCATTAAGCGGGTACCTTCGAAATCGTGTAACGTGCCACGGAGACGCCCCAGGGATGCATTCGTCTGAAGCAGAGACTGTGCAGCTATACGCCCAAGGGCGCAGATTATCTTTGGCTGGATCAGCCGGATTTGCTCACGAAGGATTGGGCCACAGGTATCAATTTCAATGGGCTCCGGATCCCTATTATTGGGTGGGCGGCACTTCAGGATATTCGCAATGTAAACGTCGTCTCTGCTGAACTGAACTGCCTCGAGAATCTTGGTAAGTAACTGTCCTGCCGCGCCCACAAACGGCAACCCCTGGGTATCTTCATCAGCTCCCGGCGCTTCGCCGATGAGCATCAGATCAGCATTCTCGTTACCACTGCCGAAGACGAAGTTCTTTCTTATATTTCCGAGTGCACAATCTGTACAGTTTTGCTTGCGATCAAACAACTGCGTTAGGGACTCAGCAACTGTATCTATCAATTCCGTATTCTCTACTGGAAGTTTCAAAGAGGCGTCGAGTCCCTCCGGCATGAATGCCACATCCACCCCCAACTCACGCTGCTGAGAAAGGGCTGTTGCTGCGTCGCGCATCAGCTGAGCCAACTGCTGCTGGTTATTCATGACGTACCCGTATCTGATGCACGCAATATGGAGGCAATCTCGTCCAGGATGCAGTCGGCGACTTCGGACTTCAGCATCAGCGGCAGTTCCTGATGACGACCATCCCGATGCAGCAGCGTGACAATATTGGTCTCGCCATCGAATCCAGCGCCCTCGGCCGTAACGTCATTGAAGACGATCATGTCCAGATTCTTCTCCCGCAACTTGTTTCCCGCATACTCCAGACCGTTATTCGTTTCCACCGCAAAGCCGACCAACGCCTGCGGCCGGTGATCACCTAATGCCGTCAGGATATCCGTCGTCCGCTCCATTTCGAGCACGAGAGAGTCCGCACCTTTCTTGATCTTTTGGTCAGCAACCGATTTAGGCCGGTAGTCCGCCACCGCTGCGGCCATGATCACAGCGTCCTGGTTTTCGGCGTGTCCAATAACCGCGTTGCACATCTCTTCGGCGGTTATAATGGGGACAATTCTCATATTTCGCGGCGATTCCAGCCTGTTAGGCCCGGCAATGAGAGTCACATCTGCACCCCGTTGCGCCGCCATGCTCGCCACCGCATAGCCCATTTTTCCACTCGATCGATTTGTGAGATACCTTACGGGATCGATCGGTTCGACCGTAGGACCCGCAGAGACCAGTATTCTCTTCCCCTCCAAGTCCCTTCGTGGATCAGCCAGGGCAGAAATGGCCTGAATGATATGCCCGGTATCAGCCAATCTGCCCTCACCAACTTCACCGTTGGCAAGAGGGCCAAATGCGGATTCTATGATGAAGCAACCGTGCGACTTGAGTGTTTCCAGGTTAGAAAGTACGGCAGGATGGCGCATCATTCTAAAATTCATGGCGGGTGCGAAACAACGGGGCGCCTCACAGGCAAGCAACGTGGTAGAGAGCATATCATCAGCGAGGCCGTTCGCCGCTTTTCCGATAATGTTTGCAGTCGCTGGCACAACTGCCAATACCTCGGCCCACATGGCCAGATCGATATGAGCCTCTCCCGGACCTGCGTAGCCCGAAAATTGATCCATTGCTACCGAATTTCCAGTCAACGCACTGAATGTCATCGGGCCGATAAATTCAGCCGCAGAGGCCGTCATAATCACCCGAACATCCGCTCCCGTTGCCAACAACTCGCGGACAACTTCAGCAGACTTGTAGGCTGATATACTTCCCGATACGCCGAGTACAATTCGTCGATCTGTCAGATGTGCCATGGAGAACCATTCAAGGGCTAATCGTCGTCTTCCGACTTCTTCTTGTAGTCGTAGTAAACTTCGTCACCCAGAAACCGATCGATGGCCGTGCTCGTGACTTTGACCGAGCGGTCCAGCTCAGTCCCAAGCATTTTGAGATGAACATTCATACGGCGGGCTTCACGCGAGGCGACCATAACACCTTCATAGGTGTTATCGGTTTTGGCTCTGATTTTCTCCTGTGGAACAAAACGATCCGGCTCCACTGTCTCATCCACGACCTTCTTCTTCTTGCGCTTTGCCATTAGGTCTCCCATCTGTTAACGCGACAATGCTCCGCCGCAATGATTGACTGTATCTTTGCTACCGTCTTTTCCTGCTGATCGTCTTCATTCACAACACCATAGGTATATTCTGCAAGATACCCCAGCTCGGTCTCAGCCTGAGATAGACGCTTTCGGATAACAGATTCATCATCCGTACCTCTGGCGTTCAATCGCCTCTCCAGACTCTCCATTGAGGGCGGCACCAGAAAAACCAGGACAGCATCGGGAAAAATAGCCTTCACAGACTGTCCGCCCTGCACATCAATCACGAGTAGTGAAATTCCACCACTATTGATAGTATCCTTGACGGGCGCACTTGGTGTCCCATAGTAGTCGGAGTGGACCTGTGCCCACTCCAGAAAACCGCCTTCCTCAACCATCGTACGAAACGATGATTGAGTGGTAAAGATGTAGTCCTCGCCGTCGACCTCACCCGTTCGACTGGCTCGGGTAGTCATCGATATGGATCGCTTCACATGAGGATCCGATTCGAGAAGCGCCTGTGCAATGGTCGTTTTGCCGGTTCCGGACGGAGCGGAAAGCACCAGGCAAAAACCGACAGGTCTTGAGGCGGAAATCATTCGATATTCTGGACCTGTTCTCTGATCTTTTCGAGCTCTTCTTTGATAGTAATGACCAGATGACTGATATTAGTATCGTTGGCTTTAGAGCCAATTGTATTGGCTTCTCTGTTCATTTCCTGAAGGAGGAAATTAAGACGGCGACCGGCGACTTCATCGGATTCCAGTGCAGCGAGGAACTCCGCACAGTGACTCCGAAACCGAACGCACTCTTCCGTCACGTCGCAACGGTCCGCAAATAGGGTAATTTCGAGGGCAATACGTTGTTGATCGACCTGGTCATGGCCCAGCAAAGTCTCGATCTTGTCATTCAGTCGCTGACGGGCAGCCTCTACTCTCAGCGGCGCATTGCCGGCAATTTCCTCTAAGACTTCGGCCATATGATTGAGACGCTGGATGAGATCCTTCGCGAGTTGACTCCCCTCGCGCACCTTCATGGCGGTCAGTCCTTCCAGCGCCTCGACCACGGCAGGTTTTACGGCATTCCAAATCTCCTCAATATCCTGTGTCTCAGCCGCGGGTTTGAGTAAACCAGGATATGACGCGACCATATCTATCGTGATTTCGCCAGGAACACTCAATGCGTCCTGGAGTTGACGGAGGGAATCAAGATATTTCTGCCCCGCTTCTGTATCGACTACATATTCGGGGGTTCCGTTCGATTCGCCATCGCGGCGCACAGAAACAGACAGATTGCCGCGCTTCGCCTGGGATTGAACCACTTCGCGGATTCTTCCTTCGAGCGGAGCAACTCCTTTTGGAAGCTTGATCGAGATCTCGCAAAAACGACCGTTTACAGACCGGACTTCCACTGCCGTTCGACCGTCCGCGGTATCGTATTCTCCAGACCCGAATCCTGTCATACTACGAATCATGAACCCTCCGAAAATAATACACTTAAAACCAGCACTCTGACACAAAAGCACAGAACAGCGAAAGATATAATCTTTATAGTACTTTGTCAATCAGTTAGTTGCCGTTGACGCTGGGGTTTCGGGAGCGTAAATTCCATCAAGCTGAGCGTGTTACATACACACCAAGGGTAGGATTCAGGATGTCACTCGATACTGTTGTTCTACAAGCTATGGCGGATGAATGTGCCCCCATGGCGGGATCCAAAATCGTAGCCATTGAGCAATACGGTCCAAATGAGATTGGACTTGTACTTCGCGGTGACGCAGGAAGACACGGACTGGTCCTGTGTGTTCAGCCCGGAAGTGCACGAATATACCGGAGCGATCCGGGCAGGAAAAGTGAAGGCTCCTCGGCCTTTCTCAGCTCCATACGGGAATATCTGCTGGCTGGTCGTTTCGACCGCATAGAGGCCATACCGGATGATCGCATCATGGTCATCCACGCCACCGGTCGAACCCCCAGCGGGATCCAGCAATATCAGATCATCGCGGAACTCATCGACCGCCACAATATGCTCGTCCTGACGTCGGTACCCGACCAGACCATTATAGAAACACTGCGGCGCGTACGTACAGGTGACCGGGATCCAAGTTCGGGCGAGACCTATGAATTCCCTCCTCGTCCGAGCAAATTATCCTTCCCCGAAATGACGATGGACCAATTGGCGGAGGCGAGCATTGAAGATGGGCCGATTGGCATGGCACGATCCTTGAATCGCAAGGTATCAAGCTTAAGCCCCGCTGTTGCCCGGGAGATTGTTGCCGTGGCTGGGCTTTCTGACGAGCGTATATATGTCGGTACTCATGAGACTGAGCGGCTGAAACTCTTGTGGCGAGGCTTGTCGGACACTATGGCGCTCATCACGGAGAGAGTGTGGACGCCAAGCCTGGGACTTGACGAGAACGGCACTCCAATAATACTGTCAGCTCTGCATATATCGTCCAGTCTTGCCCCGCAAACGGTTCGTTGTGAATCAATGAGTGACGCCATTGAGAGATTCTACTTGGCGCGGGCAGCGGCGGAACTGGCTAAAAAGAGGGAGACGGACGTACGACGGGCGCTGTCGGAAGAATTGAAGCGACTGGAGAAACTCGTGGCAAATCTCTGGAAGGACGCGGCCGTCTCAGATCAGGAGGAGGAATTTCGGCAATATGGCGAGTTGCTCACAGCAAACCTGAGCAGCGTGAAATTCGGTCAGTCTGAAGCGGAGGTCCAGAACTACTATGACTCGGAACAGGGCAGCATAATTATTGCTCTCAACCCGGCCATCAGCCCTGCAGACAACGCGGAAAAGTACTTTAAGCGTGCGCGAAAGGCTCGAGACGGCAAACAGATTATAGAGGAGCGCCTCCTGTTATCTGAGGAGAGATTAGAGCAGATTCGAGGACTGAGTACCCAACTGTCTGACGCGCCGGACGACGAGGCTATGGAGAAAATCTTCTACGCCTGTATCCGCCTTGGACTTCTCAAGGCTGATAACAGAAAGTCGAGCAAGCATGCATCTCGGAAGAAGAAAAGGGGAGATATACATCCGAGACGATTTGTTACTAAAGATGGTTCCCTCGTATTGGTGGGACGAAATAACCGCGAAAATGAGGTCCTGACCAAGACCGCATCGCCAGACGATATCTGGTTGCACGCCAGAGATATGGGCGGATCACACGTCATTTTGAAACGAGCTGGTAAGAAGGAAATGCCCAGCAAGTGGACCTGCCACGAGGCAGCATGCGTAGCTGCATATTTCAGTAAGGGCCGAGGATCGACGACCGTGCCTGTAGACTATACGGAACGGCGCTACGTGCGAAAGATGAAGGACGCTGGCCCCGGCAAGGTGATCTTCACCCACGAAAAGACCCTGTTCGTAGCGCCAGAGCTTGTGCTTGAGGAGGAGGACAGCGGAAGTCCCATAGAGCCGTGACGCATACCCGCACTCGATATCCGTAGTGCAAGAGTGACAGATACCGGGGACCGAATAGCACACCATGAGCAGCTTGTGTTGAATTCTCCAGTGACGACTGGATCCGATCTCCCCAACAGCTACACACTGACATCGCTACATGACATTTAGGACGAAACGCAAGCTAGGCGCTGTCTACTGTGCGTCCTTCCCCGTATGTACCCAACATCTTGTAATATGTTGTGAATTCCTGAAGGTGATCTATGGCACGACGCCCCGCCTGGCTGTCCGCCCGACCTTCGATATCAAGGTAGAATAGGTATTCCCAGGGCGACCCGATCAGGGGTCGCGATTCAATCTTCAAGACGCTGATATCCCGCAGGGCAAAAACGCTCATCGCCTTGAACAGACTACCGGGCACATTTGCTACGGAGAAAACCAGCGTCGTCTTTACCCGATCGCCCTGAGGGTCCTCCGGTTGTGGAGCCAGCACAAGAAAGCGCGTGTAATTCTGCGGATTATCTTCTACCCCGCGCTCGATGATCTCGAGACCATAATGCGAGGCAGCACGACTGCTCGCTATCACGGCCGTGTCACGGGCTCCGCTCTCTTTCAGCATCTTTGCCGCGCCTGCCGTATCATAAACTGTCTCACCCGTCAATCCTTCGTGCTTACGGAAGTAATCGACACACTGCTCGAGCGCTTTGGGATGGGACTGAACTTTCTTCACATCTTCGAAGGAAACACCTTTGTTTACAAGCAAGTTGTGCACAATACGGAGCTTGATCTCGCCTACCACTGAGAGACTATGCTTCAACAGTAAATCGTAATTCACGTGAATACTGCCTGCAAGAGAGTTTTCAATGGGCAGCATTCCGTAGTCGCAGTGCCCTTTCTCGACCGCGTCAAACGCGTCGTCAAACCATGGTTGTGGAACCGGCTCCGCGATATCGCCGAAGTATTCGAGCGCGGCGATCTCACTGAAGGCGCCACGCTCCCCCTGAAAGCTGACTTTCTTTGTACTCAAGATCTGTCCCCTTTCCCCGAATACTCGGGTCCTCACTGTCCTTGCCTCTGATAATGCTTTCTCCAGGGCGTCCCGATCCCCGTCCCGGATCCACTGTGCGATTTGGCCAAGCTCTGACTGGGCATCCGCCAACCCACTTAACACATGTGCTCGGTTGGTCAGGCAGATGTCGGCCATGACCCGGACGTTACTGGCAGCCACACGACTGGTATCTCGAAACCCACCTGCGGCAAAATCCCATAGCCTGGGATCCGTCTGCGCTGATTCCTCTGTGGCGCGTACCAGCGCCGATGATAGCAAATAAGGCACGTGGCTAGTCTTCGCCACGATGCGATCGTGGCGGTCGGCTGAAATTACGGTGGGATTTGCGCCGATCCGACGAATGATGTCTGTTAGAATACTGATGCCGGCATCGTCCACCGGTGGGTGCGGCACCAACGCGAATGTGGCGCTTGAGAACAAAGTAGCCTGAGCCGCCTCAATCCCGGAGTGTTCTGTGCCAGCCATGGGGTGGCCTCCCACGTACCGCACCGGATGGTCCAAGTCGTCGATCACACGACTGATCTCTCCTTTGGTACTGCCAAGATCGAATAGCAGCGTTTCCCGCGGTAGCGACAACACCAGGTCAGGCAGCAGCTCGATTATGGTACGTACTGGCATGGCAAGCACAACGATATCTGCGCCCACCATCGCCTCTTTTACGTCCAGAGAACCCCGGTCAATGGCGCCGCATTCACGTGCCTTCTGAATTATGTCTTCCGCGACATCAACCCCCACAACGTCACGGACCGCACCAGCTTGTCTAAGCGCGAGGCCGAAGGAACCGCCGAGCAGTCCGAGTCCGACGATTGTGATGCGCGTTACGGGTAGGGCACTCATTCGATACCAGTTCTGAATGGAGATTCAGTCAATTTCTTGGAAATGATGAAGGGTTCAAAACCATTGTTCAAAGCCGTATGATTCCTTGGCCGAACTCTGAATTCGTTTTTATGATCGGATTTTGACCGATCGTACAGGGGTTTGACGATGCTGACTGAGCGAGCATGGACCAACCACAGAGGGCGAGCGAGGCTTTACCCGATAGTGAAGATACTACGTACACCGCGGATCCCGAGGTTTGCATCGAAGGCAGTATCGCCCGTATAGATTCTCGTCCAGCCAATCAAGCCCGCGGTGACATGGGTGTCAACGTTAAACTCCGACTACCGTCTGCTTCAAAGATGCCGAGGTACTACTTTATATCGATGGTCATTCCTGAGAGTGCCCGAACGCGCATGGCCGCCTGAATATCATCCCAGCGACTCTGGCCTTCTGGCCCGTCGAACCGGGACACTGTGAGGTCGTGCTGGGCGAGATCCTCCATGTATATGATCATCAGTTCCTTCTTCTTTTCTTCGTCCAGATGTACAAAGCGGATGCGCATCACATCGTCTTCGAGCCGGTAACCCTGTGATTTCAGAAGACGTATGACATGCATGATGTCCGAGTCTGCACGCCACTCGTCGCGAGAATCCGTCACGTTGTAGTAGCTGACACTGTCATAGAACTCTTTGTCGCCAATGGGCGTGCGATATGCGTCGTCGGAATAGTCATAGGATCTCGGGATCCACGAGGGTAAGTAGCCTTCAAATTGAAACCAGTACAACCGAAGCACACGACCGTCCCTGGCCGCCTCCACGAAGAGATGAATCTCACAATTGGCGACCCCGTACAAAACAAAAAGATCGCGCCCGACATAGGTGAGGGTCGGGGCCATGCTGATGGCGCCGGTGGGAAATCCGGACGAACTAAGTACCGAACCTTCCACAGAGGCCTGTGCCATGAGTTCCGCATCATCGCTTGTCGACGATCCACAGCCCGTGGTCGCCAAGACCACAGCAATCATAAGCGCATACATCCTTAATTCTAACATCTTCCCCTCCTGGGTGCTATTGACTCCAGTATGCTCTTTCGCGTCGCGATAATAGTATCGCTCTGGCAGGTCAGCCCATGGTCAGGCACGACCATTGTTCCCGAGAGTTGCCCGTGAAATCCCATGGAAATCGCGATCAATTGCTGAAGATCATGATCCAAGCACCAGACTCTCCTATTGGCACTACCACAGACTATGGCCGACGAGCGGCTACTTCGGCCACCTCCCCTGGTCCCCTTTTTCGTGGTGAGAAAGCGCCCCGTTCATTATTTGCGATCTTCAGTCGGGATGGGCCTATCACAGACCTTTCGATATTTCTTGGAGGTTCATGGACTAGACAAACGGGACGAACACCTAGTTGCCATCATGAGGTCCCGGTCAACTGGTAGCCTCCTCATCGGGTGCCGTCAGATGCACCAACAAAGCCTTTCCCTTGGGTGATAGCCGATAACCGGTACCGAGGCTCTCCGTGAGACCAATATTCTTGAGACTTCTTACACGCCTCTTGAACTTTGGTTGATCCTGGTTGAGCAATTCACAGAGAGTACCTGAGCGAACGCCCGGATTCTCTTCGATGGTTACCAGTACCTGGCGAGTCCAAGGTCCATCGGCGGAACGTATATCGAGAGATTGGAGACGCTTCAGCAAGTCCGTTGTTTCCTCCAGGTCAGGTAACATTTGCCGAAGGGCGATTCTTGGATCCGGCCCCATCATTCCGAGATCTACACGGTAAATCTCCCTGTCTTCCGGGCCCGCAAGTTCCTCAAGCAGGGCAACGAGAGTTTCATAACCGGCCTGATGGGCATCCTCATGTGTGATGGATTCGGAAGAGACCTCGGTAACGGAGGCAATCTCCAGTTGGCCGACGGCAGTCATGAGGGTTCCGCCGGTTTTAACCGACGGCCTCTTCCAACGCCGGAACGCGACGGTAATGTCACCGTCGCGAATCCCCTTCAACGTAACCCTTCGAAATAACATTCTGACCTGTTGGTTGTGGTGATTCTACGTTAGAAACACCGCGATAGGGGGTCTCAGATACGTCCGTAGGCGTAAGCAAACCATTCAACTTTCCTCAATTGTCTGGCGGATATTACTAATGGCCAGGCCGTACGCCATCCATCAGAAGCAGCATGGGCCAGCCCTGATATTTCTCCGCTCTCCTATACACACATACAAAGGCGGCGTCTGGCGCAAATTCTTCGACGCCCCGAAGTTCAAAACCGGCATCGATGGCCGCCATGACGCAGTCACCGATGCTGTGTGCATGGCTGCCCGGCCTGACCACATCACCGGAGGATGGGTCTGTGAACTGCGCCTGACTTCCACGCAGAAACATGGCAGGATGTACCGTAGATACGACGGTACGGCCACCGGGGGCTGTTACCTGATAGATGTTCGCAAAGAAATCGGCCAGACTGTCCAGATGCTCAAGGACCAGACAACTCAGGACTACATCAAAAGCCCCCGCACGGTACGGTAACGAATCATGTAGATCATGAATCACGTAACTGACACCGAAGTCCTGGGTTTTTCGGCGGGCCTGCAAGAGCATACCGGTGGCGAAATCCACGGCCGTAACTTGCGCTCCGGCGGCAGCCAGCCAGGAGGTGTGCCTGCCCGTTCCACAACCCAGATCCAGAATACAGAGACCATCAACCCGCCCCAGAATCCGCTGAACATGAGGTTCCTCCAACGCCAGCAGAGGATTGGCATCATGGTCGTAAACCTTCGCCCACTGATCGTATCCAGCTCTGACGGATCCGACCCGACCTGGTTTCTGAAGCTCCGGTACATTCATAGTCGTACTCCAAGATCACGAATACTCTGTCTTGTGGCTGGAACTTGACAAAGCGTGGTGTGAACGGTGCTGTCATCTGCCCAACAGGTGCACCACCGGATGACCACGGTATCGTTCGCCCCATAGTAAGAGGTATGGCCGACAGGGTCACTGACTTCATTCTCGCCGATGGTTCTCGGCACGGACAGATAGAGTGGCGCACTCGCCTTTATACCTCTCCGGTTTACGGACTCCAAGCCTTTATTGCCCTCGTCCGGAAGTGAGGATATCGCAGACTATCCGTGCACGACGATAGTCCTTTCGGACCATCCTCTATCTGTCTCCCGAAAATTCCGGTCGCCCCAGTGCGTCGGTCGTTGCCGTGCGCGTGTAGTTCAGGAGCACGCCTCCGGCATCGTCAAGAATGTGATCTTTTGCCCGTTCGACACGATCCTGAGCCTGTGAGGCTATGTTCTGCCAGCACAAGGGATCTGCTTCGAGGTCGAAAACACTCGGGTTCTCGAAATTCACATCACTGAAGAACCAGGTCTGATGGTCCTTGAACCACACTGAGTTGCCGTAGCGGCAGGTCAGATAATCGCGCGAGTTAAAACCGCTCCTTCCCTCGACCAGCGGCAGAAGGCTTTGACCGTCGAGTCCCCCAACAGGCGCTGTATTACTCATCATGCCGACAGTGGCCGGAACATCAGTCGTGTAGACAAATTCGCTACAAGTGGTACCGGCTCCGGCACCACTTGGATGCCGCACCATCATGGGAATACACATGGTACCCGGATACATGTAGTCCGCCGGCTTGCCCATGATGCGCTGTGCGTTGTCGGCAAAATTAGTACCGTGGTCACTCAGAAAAATGACCATAGTCTGCTCTCTGAGCCGCAGGCGGTCGATGGTGTCGATCAATTTACCAAACCAGGTATCCACCATCGTGATCATGCCGGCATAGTTAGCTTTAATGCTCTCGATGCGGTTTTCGTAATCTGGATGCTGGTCAAGAGAGGCGTATGGGACATTGAGGCAGATAGGCTCCCGTTCGTCACGTCGGCCATAGAGGTCGTAGTAATGCATCGGCGCTTCCCAGGTTTCGTGTGGCGAGAAACTGTCGACATACAGGTAAAAGGGGCTGTTGCGCTGATTGTGCTCAATGAATTCGATCGCTTCCCTGAAGGTCCGTGCGGTTGGCCAGTTTTCCTCGGGCTGCTCCGGCTGCACATTCATCAGATGAGCTCGAATACGCGGTTCATTACCTTTGTATCGTGCGATCTGGGACGGATCGGCATGAGCGGCAGCACGGTAGCGATCCTCGGCTTGGCCCCGAATGTAAGACCACTGTTGGAAGCCACGAATGAAGTTCATTCCAGGCACGAAATAGTGAGGTACATCACCATAGAAACCAGTGTGGTAGCCGCTCTGAACAAGTGCTTCAGCCATGGTACCTTCATGGGGCGACAAGGGTTGCCAACCCGGGATGTAGACATTATCCCAGGGGACTGGCTCGTAGTTATTGAACGGAAATGCACGTCTGCCGCTGTGCAACGTGCGGCGTGTCGGGATCGTCGGCAGACACTCTGGATGTGCGTTTGTAAAGCGAACGCCTTGCTGCGCGAAGCGATCCAGATTGGGCGTCTGAATCCAGTCATTGCCATAGGCGCCGAGATAGGCGGTTCGAAGGGTATCGGCGCAGACTACCACAATGTTTGCCGGTGTGGGATCAGGTTCATTCATAGACTACAATACTCCAAACTAGGGTTGCCGGATGTTTCGTAATATCAAAAAACGCGGCGACGGTACCTGGACCATTCTGGTACCAGGCCATAAAGACTGAATCTCTGCAGATCTCAATTAGAACACGTTTATGAACTACCATCAACTCGGAAACCGGGCCCTATCAGAAGGTAATATCTGCAGCGTTTTTCACCGATAACATCGAAGCAAGACTCTCATTGTATTTATCAACGATCTCGGGAGCCGTTAGATCATCGCCATCGAAGGTAGTATGGGCATCCCGAACAAGAACAACATCATAGTCATGGGAC
>JABIQT010000388.1 GCA_018667995.1 Candidatus Latescibacterota bacterium | reverse complement strand
TTATCTCTGTAGAAGTCATTGTACATGGTTTTAATCAGTCCGATGTAAGCGGGTTCTTAATTAACTACCCGCATTGAGCTCGTGATAGAACCAGGCTGCGCTGGCTATACCTCGATAGAAGTTCTCAAGATTGAATTTCTCGTTGGGGGCGTGCGCGTTGCAGTCCGGCAGTCCAAATCCCA
This sequence comes from Candidatus Latescibacterota bacterium, assembly GCA_018667995.1. Taxonomy (GTDB): domain Bacteria; phylum JAAXHH01; class JAAXHH01; order JAAXHH01; family JABIQT01; genus JABIQT01. The sequence goes on along the minus strand of JABIQT010000388.1, from coordinate 2,866 downwards.
TGAGTACGGTGGGCAGGTTGAGTGTTTCCTGGAACGTAGCAACCACGGGAATCGAGCCGCCTTCCCGTATAAAGACCGGAGGTTTTCCAAAGCCCTTTTGAAGCGCACGTCCTGCGGCCTGAATGTACGGGTGATCCTGGGGTGTCAAGAAGGGTTTGCCCGCGCCATGGCGGATGAACTCTACCGTGACCCCCGGTGGCGCCAATGAGCGAACATGCGACTCAAACATCTCCGCGATTTTATTGGGATCCTGGTCGGGAACAAGCCGCATGCTGACTTTGGCCATGCCCTTCGAGGGTACAATGGTTTTTGACCCTTCGCCTGTGAATCCTCCAAGCAGACCGTTGACATCGAGAGTTGGTCTGGCCCAGACGCGTTCCAGAGCGGTGAATCCTGTTTCGCCGGTCAGATCAGCCACCCCCAGCCTGCTTTTATAGCCAGCTTCATCAAAGGGTAGTTTAGCGTAGGCTGATCTTTCCTCCTGTGTCATCGGCACCACATCATCGTAGAAACCGGGAATGGTAATGCGGCCATTCTCATCCAGAAGTTGTGCGATGATCCCAGAGAGGGCATTGAGAGGATTGGTGACAGACCCTCCGTACCCACCCGAATGCAGATCTTCATTCGGGCCCTTGACAAGGACCTCTATGTATGTGATACCTCGAAGTCCGTAGCAGATTGAGGGCACATCATAGTCAAACATAGTGGTGTCCGATATGAGGATCAGATCCGCGGCCAGCTTTTCCTGGTGCGTTTCGACATAGGCATCCAGATTGGGACCGGTGACCTCTTCTTCCCCTTCAATAAGCCACTTCACGTTGACTGGCAGCCGTCCTGTCTGTGAGAGATGTGCCTCCATGGCTTTGAGGTGCAGCCACACCTGGCCTTTATCATCCGTAGCTCCCCGCGCAAAGAGATCTCCCCCCCGAAGCGTGGGATCGAACGGCTCGCTCTTCCATAGTTCAAACGGTTCGGCTGGCTGGACGTCATAGTGGCCGTAGAACAGAACGGTCGGTTGTCCTGGCGCATCCATCCACTCACCGTAGACGATAGGATGACCTGTCGTGGTTATCGTCTCGACCTCTCGAAGTCCAATTCGGCGCATCTCATCTGCCAGAAAATCAGCACAGTCCTTCACGTCATCTCGGTGGTGCGGATGAGTGCTGACGCTAGGAATCCGTAAGAACGCCTTCAATCCCTCGAGCGCGCTGTCACGACCTCGATCAATTGCGGATAGTACACGATCCATGGGTTGCACCTCTGCCTTCGTTCCGCTGTAGATGGTATTATCTATATTTGGTAAAATGCGCGTGCAGAATACATCACCATGCCCCAGGCAGGCAAGGGAAAATCGCAAGTAGTTCTCGCTGACTGATTCCTACCATCCGGAATCGGTTGATCTTTGTCGTGTCCGAGTGTAAGATTACTCCAGAATGTGGACATGGCGTGACACCAGGCCGAGTCCTTTGGAGCTGGGCCGGCCGATTAATCCACGAACGGAGAGAATGTGGAATGAGCTTTTCTCCCACGCGCTTTATCAATCTGACAAGGGAACGGATGGGAGCGCAGAACTTCCGTTTCCTGATGCGCTTCATTCTCGCGCTGTTTCTGATCGTCGCGACAGAGACCCTATTATTCCACGCTCTCATGCTGCGTGAAGGGCAGAATCACAGCCTCTTTTCCGGGCTATACTGGACGCTGGTGACCATGTCCACGCTCGGTTACGGAGATATCTATTTCCAAACTGATCTTGGGAGGCTGTTCTCGCTTACTGTCCTCTTGAGTGGTATGATCTTCCTGCTGATTCTCCTTCCGTTTACCTTCATCGAATTTATCTACGAGCCCCTCCGAAAAGCGCAGTCCGATGCCCGTGCGCCGCGATCGCTATCGGCCGAACACCGTGACCACGTTATTTTGACGAACTACGATGAGGTGACTTACAACCTGATTCACCGCCTCAAACAATACCATTACGATTACGTGGTCATTATTCAGGATCTTGAGCAGGCCCTTCGACTTCACGATCAGGGATTCAATGTCATGGTGGGGGCGCCTGACGATCCGGATAGTTACGTACGGGCGCGAATCGATCAGGCCGCTTTGGTGGCGAGCACGGCTACTGACATGCAGAACACCAGCGTCACGTTTACAGTCCGTGAAAAATCCGAGAGCGTTCCTATTATTTCATCTGCAAATTCACCACTATCAGTGGACATACTTTACCTCGCGGGTGCTACGCACGTGCTGCAGCTCGGTGAAAGAATGGGGCAGTTTCTGGGTCGTCTCGCGACAGGCGGAGATGGCATGTCTCATGAGATCGGACAGTTTGAACAACTGCTCTTCTCGGAAGGCAGCATCATGGGGACACCGCTGGCAGGGAAATCTCTCAGAGAGAGTAGGTTGAGGGAGATATCGGGCGTGACGGTGGTGGGCATCTGGCATCGGGGCCGATTCGAAACGGTGAGCCCTGATACTATTCTGAAAGAACATATGGTCCTGGTCATCATGGGTACGCAGGACCAAATGAAAATGTACGACGAGTTGTTTGCTATTTATCATAACAGTACGGCGCCAGTTGTGATCATCGGCGGAGGGCGTGTGGGCCGTGCTGCAGGACGCACACTCGAGGAACGAGGTCTGGATTACCGTATTGTGGAGCAGAGATCCGACCGGAGCGGTCTCTCGGACAAGTACGTACATGGCGATGCGGCTGATTACAGCGTTCTGGAGGCAGCTGGTATAATGGAGTCACCTGCCGTAATCATAACTTCGCATGAAGATGACACAAACGTCTATCTCACACTGTACTGCCGTCGACTTCGGCCGGACATTCAGATAATCAGCCGGTCGAAATTGGAAAGAAATG
>JABIQT010000049.1 GCA_018667995.1 Candidatus Latescibacterota bacterium | reverse complement strand
CATCCTCTCGCCGCAACTCAGAAAGACTTGAGGACATCGCTCTGATTCGCGACTTCAAATTATTGTATTGATCTCAAATCTATCGTGCACTAAGTTCGGGGCAAACTAAAGACAATAAGGGATCTGGAGATTATCCAATGGTTCGATGCGTGATAGTAACCTTCGTGCTGCTCATCGTATCCCCTTCCCTGGGGCAGGAGAGCGATCAAGAGACTTCCATGCAGTTCGGTGGATTCGTCGATGGGTACTACGCTTTCGAGTTTACAAGGCCACCCGGCAAGGATCGTAGCTTCACGACGCAGCCACTCCGCCACAATGAGTTCAATCTCAACCTGGCACTATTTGCTCTGCAGTACAATACCGAGCGTGTGCACGGTAAATTTGGACTGCAAGCTGGCACGTACGTGGAATCCAACTATGCCGCAGAACCGGCCGGTTTGCAGCGAATCCACGAAGCCTTCGTCGGCCTGCGCCTTGGTCAATCCGATTGGTGGGTGGATATGGGGCTGATGGCATCCCACATCGGATTTGAATCGGCCATTTCGAGCTACAACTGGACCTATTCCAGGGCGCTCATGGCTGATTTCTCGCCCTTCTACGAAACAGGGATGCGCCTGTCCGGTCCTGTCTCTGAAACTGCCACATTTACTCTCGTAGTCGTCAACGGTTGGCAGAATCTCAGAGAAACCAACGATGAGAAGGCTCTGGGCACGCAAATTCAGATCCAGCATAGTGACCGCTTTTCTTTTAATTGGAGCACCTTTCTGGGCAATGAACAGCCGGATTCGCAGCCATGGCAACCGCGAATATTCAACAATTTTTTCGGGCAATTCCAGATAAGCGAGAAGACCGATGGCGCATTGATATTCGATGTCGGATTTCAGAAAAAACCGTCAGCAGGATCTTTCAATACGTGGTATGCCGCGGCGATATACGGCAGGCATCAAATGACTGAGACGATCTCTATGGCAGGCCGTCTTGAGTATTTCGCGGATAAGAACCAAGTGATAGCCCCTACCGGCACTCCAAATGGCTTCCAGACTCTGGGAGCGTCGATAAATCTGGATTACGCTCCTACCGACCATTTCGTCTGGCGCATAGAGGCCCGTGGTTTCCGACCCAAAGATCGGATTTATCCATCCTACTCAGGCTTCGATAGATTATCCGGGTTTCTCGTAAGCTCATTTGCCGTAAGTATCGATTGATATAGCGGGGCGTCCACGTAGCCGTACCTGATCGATTGTACATGGATTAGGACTTCAAATATTCTATGGTTTCGCACTACGGGTGCTACGTCAATCGAGGCAATCAGATTCAGGAATGCTCATCAGGCAGGAGAATAAATGAAAACCAATAAGTTCGCACTAACCGACCGTGTCGCACTGGTGACAGGAGCGGGACAGGGCCTCGGGGAAGCCATCGCACTAGGAATGGCCGAGGCCGGAGCACGAGTAGTACTCGCTGGTCGCAAGGCGGCCACCTTAGAATCAGTCGCAGAAAGAATTGGGGCGCTCGGAGGCGAACATCTGGTGGTACCGACAGATGTGGCAAACAAAGACACCCACGCCAACCTTGTGGAGAAAACGATGAACCGGTGGGGGCGGATTGATATTCTGGTGAATAACGCCGGCACCAATGTGAGAATGCCGACAGAGGATTACCGTGAGGAAGATTGGGATACCGTCCTGGACACCAATCTGAAGGGCACGTTTTTCTTGACGCAATCTGTGGCACGGGAGATGATTCGGCAATCCTATGGCAAGATCGTGCATATTGCATCCCTGGCCAGTATAACCGGATTGCCGAATATCGCGGCATATACGGCTGCCAAGGGTGGCATCGGAGCTTTGACATATCAGATGGCAGTGGAGTGGGCCAAACACCACATCAATGTGAATGCCATCTGTCCGGGATATATCCGAACACCGCTGACCAAGCCCATACAGGAAAGTGAGCGGGGTGACTTTATAGAGGGGCGAGTACCCATGGGGCGATGGGGCGAACCTGAAGATATTGCCGGAACAGCGGTCTTCCTCGCCGGATCTGCCTCGGATTACCTGACAGGCCAGCTAATTGCGGTGGACGGCGGATGGATGGCGGGAGGATAGCATTTACCACCGCGAAAGTGGTGTCTTTCGGGAATCATCTCGAGCGAACTAGCAGGGTACCAGAAGCGTGATCTTACCTACCTGTGTGGAAGATATCGCCACCGATACCGGCTAAGATGTTTCTTGATTCAGATATGAACCAGAATTGGCACCTCAGAGCAGGCAACGCAACCTTCCTTATCTATATCCGGACACCGAAATGATAGCTCCTCAATCAAATAACTCTTATTGATCCAAGTTGCCGGTTTACGTGATATTGGAAGACACCTAACTCAGGAGCGAGCTGAGTGGACAACGAATCAGACTATAAACTGGGTCAGCTACGCCGAGAAGGCTGGTGTGTGCTGGAAAGGATCATCCCAAGGGATAAAATCCGAGCGGTGCGTGCAGGTGTGATGGCATCGCACGAAAAGGCGAAGAGTGATTACGCGGCATCCGGTGGCAATATGGGCCGACAGGTCGATCTACACGGGGCCCCGGGTATCAGCATGATCGCATATCTTTCGGACCTGGCGCCTTATCTGGCAGATGAGAGATTACTCGCAGTCGTGCATGGAATCTTTGGCCACCATGTACGCATTGCACAGACGGAATTCAAGACACAAGAACCAAATCGGGAAGATATCGACTGGAGAGGATTTCACTCAGACTGGCCCCATGACCTGACCGATCGCGATCAAGCGGGTCGCGTGGCGCAGCCCTTTCCAAATGTGACGATGCAACTGTCTGTTCTGTGGATGATTTCTGAATTCAGTCCCGAGAACGGCGGAACATGGGTAGTTCCCCGTACCCACCGAGATCCACACAATCCGAGGATGCACCAAACTCCAGAACACTTGGACGAACATGTGGACCAGCTCCGTTCAATTCCTGGCGAGATTCAAGCGAGTGGCCCGGCGGGAAGTGCTCTGGTGATGGACAGCAGGATATGGCATTCGGCAGGAGCAAATCCCAGCTCCGAGCCGAGAGTCGCGGTTATCACAAGGTACTGTCCATGGTGGTTGAGTGTCGAGTTCGGAGGGCGCAACAACGCGGTAGTCCCTGTCTCCGTGTACAACGCACTGCACGAAGATGTAAAACCACTCTATCGCCACCGCGCCGAAGCCCAGGACAACCCCTTTACAGGCTAACAACACCTCACAACCCAGCTTCTTTTGAGCGTTCAGATCCCGTACGGACTAACCGCCCGCGGCACCGACCTCGACCTGTTGTGCAGATTCGGGGGGTGGAACGCGGATCAGACTGGCAGCCATAAGCGTGAGCAGGGCCACGCCAGCTGCACCAATGAATACATACTGGTATCCGTAGTATATCCAGACTAGACCACCCAGCGTCGGAATTGACATGGATATGGCATGGTCAATCGTGACCCCTAACGAGAGGGATGCAGTGAGATCATCCTTCTTGACCGCGATCTTGTCGAGGT
>JABIQT010000181.1 GCA_018667995.1 Candidatus Latescibacterota bacterium | reverse complement strand
TGGACATTCTTGAAAGTGTGGGAGCATTCACAGGAAGCCGAGGTGCTCCAATCTGCCATAAAACTATTGGATGTCATCTCGGGTCAACTGGAGGATCCTGATGCGGGAGCAGCTTCAGCCGTTATTCGACAATACCGGTCTCTTGTGAATGACAGTCGATATGACGCCGCGGTGCGGGATGCATGTCTATCGCTTCCGGCCAGCCCCGTGACTACTTTAAGTATCCACACTACGCTCCCTAACGAGCGACGACCTTCCGGCATCGGGAAGCGTAGCGATATGCCCCGGTATTTTGAAGATGGAACACCTCGTATTCGAAGCCCCATTCTGCTGGCATTTGCGGCAGAGATCAACGATGATGAGACTATGGCCACACAAGCAGTAGACCTGGCAAGATCATACTTCAATCTATCGCGACGCGTTTTTCCCGATGGACGATCACATGGGTGTGCAGCGCAGAGCGTCAGCGCTGTGGCACGGGGACATGGCCGTGACAACAACGCCGGAATGATCACAGCCGTGCTTGATCCTATTCAGAAACATTTTCACGTATAGCATGCCCGGTAAGCAATCAGAATTCTTGTCTTCTGGCGTGTTAACCCCTCCGTTTTTAAGGAGCCTCGCTATGGCAGCCATACTCAATGACTGCGAGACGGGTATATTGATCGATTCCGGTTTCCCGTGTGGAAGTGCAGGTGACATCACGACCACGGGCCCGGGCATTTTCCGAGTCTGTCCAAAATCTGAAGCGGTGCCGGCGTGGTTTGAATCTGCACTTACTGAGCACTTCGGCGGCGCCGGTGTCCCCCGCGAGTACGCATTTCATGTGCGAATCCGTCACATGGGTATCGTGCCTTACCGAATATCGGTTCGGTTCGACTTTACCGAGTCCTGCGGTAAGTCGTACATGGGGCCACCGTACTGGGTCTCCCATAGAAACATTTGGCGCAAGGTTCTTCCGGCTGATACAGATTTCCACGAGGGTAGCCACGTTATATTGTCGTACTGTCTTGAGCCCGGGCAGTCGATATTCCTGGCGAACAAACCCTATGTTTCGCCCGTCGACGTGGAAAATGCCATGGCCGATTTATCGGAGTCCAATGGTGCTTTCTCGGTGCGGCAAATCGGGGTAACGGACCAAGGCAGACCACTTCAGGTGCTCGAATCCAATCCCAGGCCTGAGTCGATTATGGTATCTGCCACCATGCAGCCTGCGGAACCGGCTGCACGCCCTGTTCTGGCCGTAGCTCACGCATTGACCGATGGCAGTGCACTGTCACAACGCCTGCTTGACCGGTTTCAGTTCTGTTTTCTTCCTATGCCGAATCCTGACGGAGCATACCACGGCAGATCCGTTACAAACGACAGGGACGAAGTTCCCATGTTCAGTTTTGGACACGTCATTCGCGGGGAGCATGCTCCAGTTGAGGCGAAAGCTATTTGGGACTACTGTAGTCTCCTTCGCCCCACGGCCTTCATGGAATTCCACACACACTATCAGGACAATAGGTCCCACAAACTGAATCCAATGTGGCATGGTTGGTTTTCGGAGCACGTCCAAGAACGAGTATCTATGGTTGATGAAGCGTTACTCGGGCTCAATCAGAATTGGCGTGTAACCAAAATAGCGCCCGAAATACCGCTTCATGAATGTGGCAAGTTCTCGAATCTAACACGGAAATTGGGGACCATGTCTTACTGTTATCAGATATACACCGCTACCGAGGAGGCGACTTGTGCTCACGCCGTAAGGGCGGTGAATCGGTTGGCCATTGCCATGGCGGGTGCAAAATGGGAGTCTGATGCTCCCGAGCCTGTCGTGAGGGAAGGATGAGGCAATGAAGGCGGGTGCTTCGGGGCGAATTGCTGATTTGGGAGCATGTTGTGTTTGTGACGCTGAATTGGATAGGTGTCAATTGTCCGAGAGTATGGAGTTGTACCTTGAATTCAAGTGCAAAGGGTAGATCATGTCGGGATTATCAGCACAAGTAGAGCAGGCTTTGCTTGACGGCGTTGGCCGGGAGTGGATAGCGGAAAAGGCGTTGAGGCTGGCAGAAATTCCCAGTGTCACCATGAACGAAGCACAGGTCTGTCTATATTTTGAGGCCCAGC
>JABIQT010000949.1 GCA_018667995.1 Candidatus Latescibacterota bacterium | reverse complement strand
GGGCCGCGTCAAGGCCTTCCTCTGTTTCGAAGACATCCACCATGCCGTGGCGATGAAACCCGAATTCCATGCCGTCTAATGCAGATATCTCATCGAACAGCCTCATACTGGCATAGCTCATGTCACGAATGAGAGGGATGGCAGCGCGCATCTGTCCCTCGGCGCTGCATAACCAGAATCGCCATAGCCATGAGAGCAGATCTGGATCTAGCCGAGGTTTGATGTAGAATGGGCTCTCTGGATCGAACATCCATTTAAGTCCCTTTGCCACCACTCCTGGTGCAGCCAATGGAATACTGTGGCTGGGAACTATCAATCCTGCATTGCCGTGCGAACTGCCGGAGCAAATCCTGTCACGCTCTAGTAGGGTCACCTTACAACCGGCCAAATGGAGATAGTAGGCCGAGCACACCCCGACGGCTCCGCCGCCTATAATCACCACATCTGAAGAATCATTGAACACTTTAATTGCCTTTGCCGTCACGCACAGAAAGAAACAATGGTGTTTGCCAGAATTTGAGCACACTGCACCACAGAATCCCTATCTACCGATTCAACCGCTCCATGGAAACCATCACCAGAGGGACCGAATACTACTGTGGGAATGCCGGACGCGCACAAGATCCCCGAGTCCATCCACCCAGCGCTACCGGTATACTCGGGCGATCTGCCCGCTACGTCTTGAAAGCTAGCGTGAAGGGCCTTGACAACGGAATCCGACCGATCAATTTCCAGAGGCTCCCTGTAGAAGAGAACAGCCGATTCGGCTGAAAAATCCGCGTCTCGCAATCGACATCCATCCAGAATATCGGCAATCTCAACTTCTATTGAAGCCTGCGTCTCACCTGGAACGGTGCGACGTTCCAGCTGCAACCGACAGGTATCGGGATAGGTGCTGAGTTCCTTACCCCCCTCAATAATCGAGGCGTGGAGAGAAGGTGGACTCAGTATGGGGTGATTCCGCGTAGCCAGTTGAGATTGGTCGTGCTGACGGAATGATTGCAGGACCTCGGCCATCATCATGATCGCATCACGTCCACTGGATGAATCACTACCATGGGCGGATCGCCCCCTGGTAGTAATCTCGATCCAGGCGAATCCCTTATGGGCGACCGTCAGACTCAAATTTGTTGGTTCCGTCACAATGGCGGCATCTGCCCCGAAATCTTTGACGAGTGTCTCGGTGCCTATGCTGGCATATTCTTCGTCGACTACCGCAGCCACAATCACATCTCCGGACAGTCTTATTCCCGATCGGACGACCGCCGCCGTGGCCGAGAGCATAGCAGCAACTCCCGACTTCATATCCGCCGATCCACGCCCGTAGATCCGCCCCCCTCGCTCAACCGGATCGAGCGGATCGATATCCATTTTACCGAATCCAACTGTGTCCGTGTGCCCGTTCAACATCAGCGACTTCCCAGAAACCGGATTCGCAGAGCGTAGTGTTCCTATGACATTCGGTCGCCCTGGGGCTGAATCCTGGACCACGACCTCGAGTCCGGAATCGGCCATATAGGCCCTCACGAATTCACCTATGGCCGCCTCACCCGCACCATCTGGCACGAGATCCGGGTTGACTGAGTCGATCCGGATAAGCTCCTTCAGAAGCTCTACTGTTTCCTGTTCATCGATTGCGACCATGATCAGTGTTTTCCGATGTAGACACTGGGAAAATTAACGGTCTGGATGGAGATGAGAGGGACATCCTCGCCTTTGGCGTTCTTCTTCAGTCCTCTCAGATAGGGCTTACGGAGTTCCGTATTAATGGGATGAAATAGAAATACAGATCCCACATCTTCCGCCAACACCTTTTCGGCCTCCGTATACAGGCCGTAGCGTATCGGTGCGTTCATTTCTGTATTGGCTTTGTCCACCAGTCCATTGAAAGTATCATTTCGCCAATCATGGCGACCATATTTTATGGGTTGTGATCGCCAAAGCAGCGCTAGCATGTTCGATGGGTCTGGATAGTCATAGGCGAAGGCAAGCATGCCGAATGGGATCGTCCATTGGTAAAGGTTATCATTATAGACCGTTCGCGGCTGATATTTC
>JABIQT010000050.1 GCA_018667995.1 Candidatus Latescibacterota bacterium | reverse complement strand
TCGATCTCCCAACCATCAAACCCAACACCCTCAATCATATCGCTTAATGTCTCATAGATCTCCAGGCTATCCTTCATATGGCAAGAGATATCGCGGCAGACTCGAATCGATACTTTGGGCGGCGGGGAAAGGCGGAAATGGGGATAAAAACTGGCTATACCGTGAATTTCGTAGAGGGGGATATGTTCCCGCTCCGATAGTGCCTGGATCTCATTATCTGGCAGATAGCCGTGCTTTAGTTGTATTTCTTTCAAATGGTCGATCAGCATGTGTTTTTCGGGGCGACTATGGATAGTCTGGTACGGAATGGATCGTGGTCTCGAAATTCCCATCCGTGACATCGATGATTCGAAAAGCCGCGGGATCGTCCGTCATGAGAGATAGCGGACTTTCGGCCGGCGAGGGAAGCGGCTCTTTCCTGAACTGTACACTGACTGCGGGGCAGGTGTGAACCAAATAGTGTTTTCGTGCAACACAGAAATCGTGGTGAACGTGGCCGCAGAGCACCATCTTCACGGACTCATTAGCATCAAGAATATCAAGAAGTTGGTGGGCATCCTGTAGCATGAGGTCATCCAGCCACTGGACTCCAAGGACAACGGGAGGGTGATGCATGCAGACTACCACGGAGCGACTATCATTGGAAGACAGGATATCCTCCAACCAGGCTAATTGCCCTGAGTCGACGACACCCGTAACTTGCCCCTCATCGAGCGTATCAAGCAGAATGAATCGACATTCACCATGGATGAAGGTCTCGGTTAGCACTTGGGGATGCGAATTGGATTCGCCAAGCATCACTTCCCTGAAGGGCTTACGTGCATCGTGGTTTCCAGGGATGACATGGCAAGGTACCGTCAATTCGGAGAGCAGCGTCTTGACATGGCGATATGACGATGCTTGCTCATCATTGGTCAGATCACCGGTCATTACAACGAAGTCTGGCGCAGGCCGCAACCGATTCACTGCCGCAACAGCACACCGCAACCGATCGGCGGTATTGAACTTATGGACGGGCTGTCTCTCCTGCGGAACCACATGCGGATCGGTCAGCTGAACAAATCTCATAGGTAACCTGTTTGTCTTCAACGGTAGAACTGCTGTTACAGCTATTTATGATCCCGATCCCAGTCTCTGACGAACTGTACGAGCAATCGGGCTCCCTCGCCTGTCGCACCCGCAGGTCCATAGGGACTTAATTTGTCTGAGTAAGCGGTGCCTGCTATATCCAGATGCACCCATGGAAAATCGACGAAATTCTCTAGGAAAGCACCCGCGGTAAGCGCGCCCGCCGAGCGACCACCAGAATTCTTGATGTCACCTGTACGACCTTTGATCTGGTCATGATGCTCTTTCCATATGGGCAGGTGCCAGACGCGTTCCCCCGATTTCTCCCCCGCCATTTTGACACGCTGCAGCAGCTTTTCATCATTTCCCATCATTCCTGAGGCGGCATCACCCAGTGCGATGACGCAGGCCCCAGTCAGCGTAGCAAGGTCAATAACCGCTGCAGGCTTGTATCGCGCTGAATAGGCGAGTGCGTCTGCCAGAACCAGCCGTCCCTCGGCGTCGGTATTGATCACTTCGATGGTCTTTCCCGACATGGCGGTGATCACATCTCCAGGCTTCATAGCCTTTCCATCGGGAAGATTCTCGCTGGCTGGAACGATACCTACAACGTGCAAGGTTGGCTTGAGCTTTCCGATCGCCTGCATGGCACCGATAACCGCGGCCGCACCGGACATATCATGTTTCATGTCCTCCATACTTCCGCTCGGTTTGATAGAAATGCCTCCACTATCAAAGGTAATGCCTTTACCAACGAGCACGAGCGTATCGCGTTTCTTGGAGGCGGTGCCGCGTTCCATTATGATGAATCGAGGTGGTTCGTCGCTGCCCTGACTTACGGCCAGCAGGGCACCCATTTTCAGCGCTTCGATATCCTTCTTGTTCAGCACTTCGCAAGACAAGCCCGCCGATTTTGCCATCTTACGAGCTGCATCTGCAAGGAGCCGGGGAGGTAGGGCGTTCCCAGGTGCATTGCTAAGGTCTCGGGCCATGATAGCGCCTTGGCTAACAATCTGGCCTGTAGTTGCTCCTGCACGCACGTTTCCAACTGCCGCTTTCGAGCCGCTGTAGATTGTCATGCGATCCAGTGTTCCGATAGCCTCATTCTCATCACTCTTGAAAGCAGTGTGATGGTAAGTTCCGAGCAGCGCGCCCTCCACGGTGGCCTGGGCACAATCCTCCACCGATGCGTCACTATCCCCTGGGCCGTGCACCAGAGTTGATATCTCGCTGATGGAACAGTCTACAGCGGTCTTGGCAGCAAGGCTGCCGGCCTGGCGTGCTGTCTCGAGCGTGAATGACTCTGGATTTCCGAGGCCGACCAAGATCACACGAGATGGAGAGGCTTCACCATCGGGATAGAGAAGGGATGTGGTCTGTTCTTTGCCGGAAAAATCCCCATACCCAAGAATACCCGATACATACTTCCTGAGCTTCTCGTCAATACCCGCTGCATCCTTCGCCTCGAGAGGCCGGTCCTGGAATACCCCGATCACAACCGTGTCCCCTGATCGACCACCAATCCGGCCTACTTTGACATCGATATTCATGTGTTCGCAACTCCTGATCTTTTGCTAAAGAACAATCGACCTACGTGTGGCAGCCGCAGCCGGCGCCGCAACCTCGGGACATGGCCGCAGGACTTCCTATAGATTGCCCATCGGCAGCACCTGAGGTAGCAAAGGCAGAGAACTTCTTAGTGGTATGGTCCCCTTCACAGGTCGGGCAGGACATTTCGTCCCCCGCGTTTGCGGATCTCACCAGCATTTCGAAATCCGCGCTGCAGTCATCACAGTGATACTCAAAAATTGGCATTACATGCTCCTCTCCGAGCTTTGATTTCCAATGGAAGCCTGATAGGCCCGATCCAGTAATTGGACCGGATGAAGTACGTCGACCTCAAGACCTTCTCTTTGCATCCCTTGCCGAATCTGAAGCATACAGCCGGGGTTTCCCGTCGCGACAATCTCAGGCGATGCCTTGCTAATGTGCCGAACTTTCCGATTCAGCAGTTTATCTGCCATTTCAGGATGTGTGATATTGTATATCCCTGCGCTGCCACAACACCAATCGGACTCGGCCAGCTCCACCAATTCAACACCTGGTATCTTCTTGAGAAGAGCACGGGGCTGTGTGCGCACCTGTTGACCATGAGCGAGGTGACAAGCGTCGTGGTAAGCTACCCGTTTTTCGACGCGCCCCAGATCCTCGTTCAACTCGATATCGCCAAGAAACTCACTGATATCTTTAACCTGGTGGGAAAAGGCATGTGCCCGGTCAGCAAATGCAGGGTCTCCTTGCAGGAGTTCGCCATATTCTTTCAACTGTGCGCCACAACCGGCGGCATTAATAATGACAGCATCCAGCCGCTCCTCTTCGAAAGCACGTATATTCTGGCGCGCCAGATCTTCTGCCAGAGACCGTTCACCGCTGTGGATATGAAGAGCCCCGCAGCAGGTTTGTGCCTCGGGTATGACCACCTCGCATCCATTC
>JABIQT010000466.1 GCA_018667995.1 Candidatus Latescibacterota bacterium | reverse complement strand
TCTCGAGAGGATTGTGTTACTCGCAGGCCTTGGAGTCGGAGCCGCAATGACAGGCGCCCTTTACCCGTTGCTGAAGGCGAGTCGAGTGTCTGTCGTCGACGCTTTGAAACAACGGGGAATGGTGCTTGAGTTCGTATTGTCCCGTCGCCTCTACGCATTGCTTATTCTCGGATTTCTTGCTCTCACCCCGGCGGGTTTTGTGGCGGTGGGAGCACTGTTCGAGGTAGCGTGGCGACCGGCCTTTTCTCTGGTATTCAGCGCGGTCTTTCTGATTGCTCTACTCCTCGTGATCGTGTTTCTGACACCTTCCTCGCTGACGGCTCTGGTGAGACTCGGAACTTGGCCTATCTGTAGACTATTCCGATTTGAGGGGTTTCTCATTCAGCGTGCCCTTTCACGGTCCACCGATCGAATCGCGGCCTCGCTTATTACCCTTGCGGTGGTATTCGCTGCAGTTGTTGGATTAAAGCATATGACCATGAGCCTGAAGGTGCAGAGCCAGGAATGGGTTGAAGAGGCACTGACCGATCGTATCTTTGTCGGTTCCCGTCTGCTCACGCCGGAGGAATACGGGGCGTTTGGGACGGTGAATGGTGTTCGTGAGGTCGTGCCCATGTCACATAATACGTCAATACCATTTCTCATTCGTGGTATTCCGGCTGATGCACTCCGATATGGACCACTAAGCGGCAGTCCGGAATTGATGCGAAAATTCAGAAGGCCAAGAACATTGATGATGTCCTCGCAGTTGTCTTTCACGCTCGGACTTGCCAGTGGTGATAGCGTGAGCCTTCCATCGGCACAAGGCAATCAGAACTATGAGATTATGATGGTCACGGATGACTACGGGTACTTTCTGGATGACCGCTCCTACGCGGTTATGTCACTGGAGAACATGATGACATTCACCCGGATCGACACATCCTCTGCTCGACAGTTTACATTGGTACTTGATCCCGGTTCAAATCAAGCGCGCATAAAGAATGACCTCTATGCTACAGCAGGTCAGTATGGCCTCTACATCACGACCGGTGACGAAAAAAGCAGATTTACTTTGAGGGGTATCGATCAAGATTTTGTTATATTTGAATTGATACTCGCAATCACAGCACTCCTGGCTGGCATTGGCGTAACCAATGCGCTACTCATTGGGGCTCTGGAACGCAAACGCGAATTTGGTCTATTGCAGGCTCTGGGCGTGACACCTGAGCAGCTGAGGTCTATGATGATTATGGAGGGCACCGTGATCGGCATAGTGGGCGGTGTCTTGGGTGCATTGTTAGGGATTCCGATGTCGCTGCTGATCATAGACGGACTGGTACTTCTCAGCAGTCTGAACTTGACGTTTGTTACTTCTCCACTATGGATCGGAATCTCCATTGTAGCATCGATTTCGATTGCCACAATCTCAGCCGTTTACCCGGCACTGCGGTCCGTACGCATGTCGATTGCTGAGAGTATACAGTATGAATAGAGGGACTTATCTTCGGTTGTATAGAGCGGTATGGCTTCCTGTTACTCCACATAGAAACCCATCAACGTAGGCCCTATGATTCATCGCACATCTTTATTTATAGCAAGTCTCTGTGCCCTGTTCCTCGGGATAACTGCCGTCATTGGGCAACAAGATGAGGCCGCGAAAGCCCCCTATGTGAATGACCGGGGTGTGACGCTTCCTCTCGATGCTGCGCCCCCAGAGAAGCAAGTGCTCCGGAGCTTCCAACTGGAAGGCACCTATCAAGAATGGTTCCGGACAGTTTACAAGGCCATGGCCGGGCAACGCTTGATCGCTGAGCCCTTGATGCGAGTGAACAAGGATTTCGAGCTGCTACCGGCCGCGGCAGAAAGTTGGGAGCCCAGTGATGATGGCCTCACGTGGTACTTCCATCTACGCTCAGACCTGGTGTTCTCTGACGGCAAGCCTCTTACGGCGCACGATTTTGTATATACCTTGCGACGAGGCGCCGATCCTGACAACGCCTATGACTTTGAATGGTACTATCGACCTGTGAAGAACTGGGCGGCAGTAGTCAGACGGGAATTGCCTTTGGAGGCTCTCGGGGTAAAGGCCCTTGACGACTACACGCTTGCCATCGAAACGGAAGAGGTGTGCACCTATTTGCCACACCTGATGATCTACACCTGGGTTTCTCCGCGACAGGCCATCGAGAAATATGGAGATGTCTGGTCAACGAAACCAGAGACTTCCATCTCAAGTGGCCCTTTTTACCTGGAGGAGTGGTCAAAGGCCGACAGGATGGTCCTGAAGGCAAATCCCACATACTACGGCCCTGCGAAACCCTACCTTGAAACCTTTATTGCGTACCTGTTCAATCAAGCAACCCAGCCTCCTGCCCTACCCGCATATGAGGCCGGAGAAATAGATTTTACGAACATAACGAGCCAGGCCGAACTCAGTCGTATTAAGACAGACCCCGGGATGAAAGATCAGCTCCACTCATTCACGCAATTTGGCACCTTTTATTTAACGATGAACACTTATTTGGGGATATTCTCAGATCTACGGATTCGGCAGGCCTTTAGCCATGCGATCGATCGTGACGCCATCATGCGGTCTGCATTACAGGGCCTGGCGATTTCGGCCTATAGCATGCTCCCTCCTGGCTTTCCCGCAGCATCGAAGTCGTTGAACGACATTCAGAGGTATGATCCGGAACTGGCCCGACAGCGGCTATCAGAGGCGGGATATCCAGATGGTCGCGGTTTTCCCGGCGTTGAGATGTGGTTGCGTGGCGGGGAGACCAGTCCGACTAAGGACGCAATGGAGGGTATCCAGGCTATGTTGAGTCAGAACCTGAATATCAATGTCGAAATTCGACACATAGAGCGGAAGATATTCATGGATGCTCTGAATGGTCACACTCTCGATCTTGGACTCGTACCCTATGGATACGACTATGCAGATGCGAGCAACCTATTGTCGCTCTGGATGTCGAATGGGCGCCACTCATGGCGGAGCGACCAATTCGATCAGATGATTGTAGAGGCCGGCACCATTGTGGGCGATGAAACCAGGCGACGACAAGTATATCAGGACGCGGAACGCTTGCTTGTTGAAGATGTGGGTGCGGTCTTCCTCTGGCACGATCAGGTCAATCAGATCTGGAAATCGAATATCCGCGGTGACGCGCTGGAGCCTAATAAAGACGGATATCGCGCTTGGCGGTGGGATCAGGTACAGAATCTGTCAACGACACTGTACTTTGCTGACGACCAAGGGCGTGCCGCACCACCCAGTCTGTGGGAACGGATCTTCGGTCCCTGAGTCAGGCAACTTTGCTAAAGGAGCATCAGGATGGCACTTACGCAAGACCAGATACGTCAGTTTGAGAAGGAGGGCTACCTCCTGATCAGTGGGGGCCTTGAGGTCTCTAATCTCGATCCGATCGTAGACGAATACCGCGATTTTATCGATCAGCGGGCGAGCAGCCTTTATGCGGCTGGAAAAATAAGTGAGCTTTATGAGAAGGAGCCCTTTAATCGCCGGCTGGCATTGATCTGCTCCGAGAATCGCGAAATCTACTCTGAGTTGGATATTATGTATTTCCGCGGCAAGGCATCCTTCGAATTCCTCAGAAACGAACACATGATGGATATGGTTGAGAGTCTGATCGGCCCAGAGATCACCTGTAGTCCAATTCAACACACCCGTGCAAAGCTACCGGAAGGATTGACGCCGGAAGGCAGTGATCGCCACGTGGCGCCGTGGCATCAAGACGCAGGAGTAACTTGGGCGGAGGCAGATCCGTACTTTATACTTACGGTGTGGCTTCCGCTATCCTCCGCAGTTCCGGAGAACGGTTGCCTGCAGATCATACCGCGAACCCACGGTACCGGATTGATGCAACATCATATTGAACCAGGGCTGGGAACTGTAATCGTGGAGCACGAAATGCCCGATGTGGAAGCTCTAACGCTACCCATGGAAATCGGTGATGTCCTTCTGATGCATAAGGAGATCCCGCACAGGTCTACATCAAACGAATCGGAGACCGTACGTTGGAGTATGGATCTTCGTTATCAGAAAACCGGAACGCCCACGGGCAGACCTTTCTATCCGGACTTTGTTACGCGTAGCCGGGACAATCCGAGTAGTGTGCTTACTGATTACGAGGAGTGGAACCGTCTCTGGGTTGAGGGGTTGGACAAGGGACAGCGGATGCAGGCAAAACCGCACCGGTGGGAACCCGCCAAATCTTGAGACGCTGGGCGGGAGTCTGGCAGTTTAATTGAAGGAATCTGCTTCAAAATTGAAATAACAGTGTTGTAGTCGTTGCGGGCGTGTATCGTTGGCAAGGAGATATTTTGTCAGGAACCGAATACGCACGATCTGACTTTAGCAGGTGTGCTACACCCTGAGCCCTGGATATCCTGTCTGGATCATCCTTCGAGGCGCGGGTAGGAAAATCAGGTGAAGACGGTCTGTCACCACGGGAGGTTAATCGGTGAGTAGGGTGATGAAATCATACGAGTTACTTGATGATAGGATGAAGAAAATCTACTTCGACTTCTATAAGGAGACGTACAAGGAAGGTACGAACGTAGACAATAAGACCAAGGAGCTCATTGCAATCGGAGCATCTCTCTGCAGCGGTTGCCAGAACTGCCTGGAAGGGCATTTGAAGAAGGCTATGAAGTATGGCGCGAGTGGTGACGAGATCAGAGAGACGGTGGCCATTGCCGTTGGCGTAAGCGCTGCCACCATCGTTGATCGATCGGATCTCGCTAATTTCCAGATGAATATCAGCCGGCTTCTTGACAAAGCCGACACGCTGAACAACGGTAGCCCCAAGTCGGAAAAACCGAAAGTTCGCAAAGGTAGCGCAAAAGCTGCCGTGGAGGAGTAGACATGTCGATGTTGCTACGGTATTGTTCCGGGTTGCTATGCTTTATGCTCGCGTTGAGTCTCAACGCAGTAACGTTACAGGCTCAGACTTCACAGCCTGCCGGCTTGTCATCAGATGAGCAGAAAGTCGTTCAGTTTGTTATGGACGAGTTCTCTAAATCCAAGGCTGGAAAGCCAAATATGAGCCCCAGGATGGCCGGCGAGATTCAAAAGAAATTGGGCATATCAATCACACCACAGATGGTGCCCAAGATACAGCGGGCCGTGGTTATTGAGCTGAAGAACATCGAGAAAATGCACGATATTCTGAAGGCTGGATCCGTAGCGCCCGAATTCGATCTGCCGGCCCTTGCCGGTGGCAGCGTTAAGCTGAGCGACCTCAAAGGCAAGGTCGTAATTGTCAATTTCTGGGCCACGTGGTGCCCTCCCTGTCTTCAGGAAATGCCCGGTCTGAACGAGATCTACAATGAGTACAAGGATAAGGGTGTAGAGGTCCTGGGGCTGACCCTTGATGAAAAAGGGCTTCCAGTTACAAAACCTATTCTGACCAAATTGGGCATCGACTATCCCATACTAGAGTCAGACAAGAGCACCTATCAGAACTACGGCCATATCTTGACCATTCCATTTACCTATATTATAGATAGACAAGGTGTGATTCAGAAGAAGTTCATCAATCGTCAGGACAAGGCCGCATTTGCTGCTGCCC
>JABIQT010000187.1 GCA_018667995.1 Candidatus Latescibacterota bacterium | reverse complement strand
TCTTATTGCGAGGATTTTCGGCAATCGCTCTGGGGTTTGAGTGCGAAGTTATGACGGGAGCCGTGGCTACCTGGCAGGCATCCATAAATGTCTGGGCCCCCACGTGGGTCAGATCAAGCGTAATCCCGACGCGTTCCATCTCGCGGATCAGCACCTTTCCGAACTGACTCAGTCCGCCATCGTTCAGCTCGAGACATCCCGCGCCTGCAGGATTAAGTTCGTTATAGGTAATCTGCATTATTCGCAGACCAAGCTGCTTCCAGATCAGGAGATTCGACGTATTGGTACCGACGAAGTTCGAATCCTGTGACAGAAAAAGATGGGCGAGCTTTCCGGCGGCATGTGCGTCTCTAATGGCTTGAGGAGTATCCCCGAGGCAGAATTGAGGCTCGGAAACAATTACGTCGAGGAAATCGCGCACGTAGGGCATAGTCTCGACCATGTCCCCACCCGGTCGGGGAATCGTCAAGCCCACGGCTGTTAGACCGGAGCTGTCGCTGCGCTCTGTGCGTTTGATCAGGTATTGTACACAGGGATCTATAACAATAGAATCGGTGTGCAACTGCTGGGCATGTGTGCTTATTTCCACGGTTACCGTCCTCGAAGATAGGGTTGTGATGCGGTACTGGTCCGGTTATATTGACGTATTCGGCTCAGGCATTGGTCATATGGACGTCGCTGCCCAAATGGGTCTGTGCTTTTCGGTCAAGCGATGCACAGAAGCGAAATATGAAAGAACCTGTCTGCATTTACCAGCACATTCTATAACATAGAGATCACGCGTTGAGAACCGGCCTTACCCGGTATCGGCATGCGGAGGGAGTCAAGATGAGTACTTCCCAGGAAAAAGGCATAAAAGCGGTAAATCAAGAATTCACACAGTTCGATCAGGTTAAGAAGGACCAGGTATATCAGCTGGCGGAGGGGGCGTCCGAAGAAGTATTTGATGAGGAAACTCAGATCTCGACGTGCGACATGAGCCAGTTCTACCACGGTGGGCCCGAGGGGAAGGCACAGTTCGCGAGGGAGATTGGGGAGGCAATGGAGGGGATTGGCTTCGTGATTCTCGAAGGGCATGAGGTGCCCGCTGAGCTCTATGCGCAAGCCCACGAAAAGGTCTGCGAGTTCTTCAAGACCATTCCGCTGAAGGACAAAATGCGCTTCGAGGCGGCTCGCTTTGGTTCCGTGAATCAGGGATACTTCCCGATCAAGAAAACGAGTCGCATGCATCCCGATCTGGTGGAAGGATGGGTGTTCTGTCGACGCGCTTTCGATTTTGGGGAACATTCCGATTATAGCGTGGATGACTTCTGGCCTGATGCTGCGTACGAGCCGTTCTTTCGTGAAATCGTAAAGCACCATGAGAAGCTTATCCTCCCTCTTATGCAGAGCATCTTCACGCATCTAGGGGTGGATCCTCACTTCTATGATAGCAAGCTCGAGAAAACAAATTACGGCTTCCGACTGAACTACTATCCCCCCATCAGTGACGAAGACGCCGAGTCCGGCGCAGGACGCATGTTGGGACACGAGGATATCGATCTTTTCACCATACTGCCCTCCTATGGCATCGACGGGCTGCAGGTGCTGAATCGGATGAATATGAAGTGGATTCGCGTAAATCCGCCAGACGGCAGTATCATCCTGAATATCGGGGACTACATGCAGCGGATTACCAACGACCGCATGCCGTCCACGACTCACCGAGTGAGCAAACCCCTTGATGAAGGGATGTATGGCACGCCCCGAGTGAGCATACCGATGGCTGTATATGTCTGGGAGGAAGAAATACTCGAAGTGCTGCCAGGCCTTGGGAAAGCCAAGTATGAGCCCATATCAGCCGTGAAATTTCATACGCGAACGACCAGCAAGTACTATGGAGATGACTACGCCGTAGAGGATGACTGATGGTATCCGGCGTGCTCCGCCCTGAGGTGTAGTTTGTCCGCGGTACCCAGGCTGTCAAATATCTCTTCGTTGTGGGAGATCAGGAGGATGCCCTTCCCCTCTTGCTGCTTTGCCAGAAGCAGATCGATGATCTTCTTGATGCTGAGGAAATCGAGCCCATTGAGCGGTTCGTCCAGAATCAAGACGTCCGGATCCAATGAGAATGTGCGGAGCAGATTGAGTCTCTGCTTCTGTCCCCCGCTTAGTAGCTTTATTGGTTTATTCAGGAAGATCTCGTCCACTTCTCCCGGGAAGTACGACTCCAACTGTTGAGCTACATAATCAGGAGTGATGTGTTCCGGGAAAGGCAGGCCCGCGAAGATATCTTTGACCCGGGCGTTCAGATTCAGCGCCTCGTCAGCATGCTGGAAGACCATGCCAATTTTCCGTCCCCAAAGATGATCCTGCCAGTATCGAGTTGGTGTCTCATCGGTGAGCCTGTGTTGGCCGATTTTGAGATCCAGTTCTCGACAGCGCATCAGGCCCATAACAACCTTCGCCATTGTTGTTTTACCGACGCCACTTGCAGCCTTCAGATAGACAATCTGGTTTTTTCTCAGTATCAACGGGTTTGTTTTTTCGGTGCGGGAGGCTTTTGACGTGTGTAGGCGCCGCCCAAAAATGATGGATCCCGTCTCCAGCCTCAATAAAACGTCCTTGGGCGATCGGCTCAGATGGGCTCTTCGGCGCTTGGTCCCTTCCTTATTTGTTTCCAACCAGTCCAGATAATCCTGCGGGTAAAAGTCATTCAAGGACAATTTGCGTTTCTTCAGGGTAAGTTCCTTGAACGCGATCTGATCGACCAGGTCTTCATGATTCTTGAATATCTCACTGATCATTGAGTAATCATGGGTAATCAGGAGAACCGTGAAGGGACATTTTCGGTACTTCTTAAACAATGCATTGAGAAACATATCCCGAGTCTCGTTGTCGAGACTTCCAGTGGGTTCGTCGAACACAAACACGGAGTACGGAGATGGCTCAAGCTCCTCGGTGTACAGCTCTATTTTCTTGAAGGCCATGGCCAGGAGAACACGCTGCTTCTCTCCTCCGCTGGGTCGGTAGGGTTTGGGATAGACGCTCAAAACCTGACGCACACCCATGCCTTGGGTGGATCCCCAGAGGTTCTTGAGGATCTCCGCTTCCGTACCAGCCTGGGCGAGACTGCCCTCTTGCAACTGTTCAGATAACGTCAAAAGCGGATTGAGATGCGATGACGGTTCCTGGAAGACGAAGAAACCGTACTCCTTCATTTCCATGGCCGCCCTGGTCTCCAAGTATGAATCGTAGGGCTGCTCGTTAACAACGACATCGAGTTCTTGAGGATCAAGCAGACCGTAGACCGCCTTGGACAGCATGGATTTCCCAATGCCGGACTCGCCGAACAGGAGGGTGACCTTGTTGCGCGGAATTTCGAAGTTGTTAATGTCCAGCAGACTGTGGCCGTCGACAGAAATATGGATCTGGTATTTAAAAGAGTCAGGAGATGACATATGGGAACGGGATCTCACCCTTCAAGGTAAATAGTTTCTGTAGGTAGCGATCATTACTCGAACCAGTTAGTACCGGGATATTGATACTGGCGACCCACTTCCTCATCGAGTTCCACACCGATTCCCGGGGTGTCGTCCAGTTCAATGAATCCGTTTTTAATGATGTCCTTCTTTTCGCGGATAATGGTAGTCCAATAGTCGCGATGGAGCCAATGGTATTCGAGCACCAGAAAGTTGGGTACGGTGGCGCAGACGTGGGCAGAGGCGAGCGTGCCTATGGGGGAGGACACATTGTGCGGCGCAAAGGGAATGTAGTAGAGTTCTGCCATGTTCGCAATCTTTCGGCATTCCGAGAGCCCACCACACTTGGGTATGTCGGGCATGATGATGTTCACCGCCTGTTTTTCCAATAATTCGCGGAAGCCATGTCGAAGGTAGAGGTTTTCCCCACTGCATATTGGCAAGCTTGTAGACTGTGTCACAGTGCGCATGGCATCGATATTCTCAGCGGGTACAGGTTCCTCGAGCCACATAAGGTGATAGGGTTCGAGTGCCCGAGCGAGGCGGATGGCGCTTGGTACGTCCAGCTTCGTATGGACGTCGGCGGCCACATCTATATCCCGGCCTGCGGCCTGCGTCACCATGTCTACGAGCGCAATCATTCGTTCATGCTCCCACTGATTCGCCGTATAGTTGAACCGATCTTTTTCGAAATGGGCCACTTCGCTGTCTCTGTAGCCATAGGCGTCGATATCCACATCGATTTTTAGGGCCGTAAAACCTCTATGAAGTACGTCGTCAACCACCTTCTTGATTTCGTCGAAGTTCATGCCAGGCGCCACTTGGCAGTCGGCGTACACGCGGATCTTGTCACGGAAACGACCTCCGAGAAGTTCGTTTACCGGTACACCCAGGGCCTTTCCCTTCAGGTCCCAGAGCGCGATCTCTATGCCTGTGAGTGCCGTGATCAACGCCCCGGCGTCCCCACCATCAAAGACGTGGCTGCGGCGCATCTCCTCAAATATAGCATCAACGGCGAAGGGATCACGCCCTATGAGTTTACTCTCCAGGTACTGAATAATGGCAATGGCCTGCGTGCCACCGTGGACGCACTCACCCGTGCCGGTAACTCCAGTATCAGTGGTGACACGGACCCAAAGGTGCATACCGTGTCCGGTCGTGGCCGCAGTCTTGATCGACGTTATTTTCATTAAATGGGCCTCTTGCAGATAATAAGAAATTACTGTCGTGGAAATGGGCTTGATTCAAGATCACTGCATGGTAATGTACCGCGACGTTATTTTCAACAGGTATCTACCGTGTCCTAGTGTACGATATCTCTACGAATCTATACGGCATGCAGTGGTATGCATTTATATTGGTATGACGGCGGAGACAAGACAAGTTGGCTTGATGAACTACCTGTAATCTTACCGACAGAAATCCATATGCGGCTCGATGACATTGTAGCACGGGGGGCTCCGGTCACCCGAGCGTATGCAGGCAATCGTCATCTATCTTTACTGCAGCGATAGGATAGCGAACCAGAGACGACACACGAAAGGGGGCCTCATGAGGCCGATCTGCGAGAGAGTAAAAGGAACCAGAATGAAGCTGGAGGGGCCAGTTGGCGCCTATCTACGAGGTGTGGTTGACCAGTGGTTGATGATCGCCCCGAAGGCCAATCCGGGTATGTTGGAGATGTTCCGTGATCGAGATGCATCCCCACTGCGACAGATGGTGCCCTGGGCGGGTGAGTTTGTGGGCAAATATCTGACATCTGCTGTACAGGTAATGCGGGTCGCAAGGGACAAGGCGCTCAAAACGTGGCTTAGTGAGTTCGTAGGAATACTGATAGAACTCCAGGACGAAGACGGTTACCTGGGACCTTGGCCGAAACGGCACCGACTTACCAATACGGATGCCCTGGGCGGCAATACCTGGGATACTTGGGGCCACTATCACGCCATTCTGGGTCTCGTGCTCTGGGACGAGGAATGTCGGGATCCGGAGGCTTTGGCCTGCGCACGTCGAATTGCTGATCTGCTATGCGAAAAGTACCTGGGCAAACAGAAGGTTCAATTGGTTGACACGGGATCCACGGAGATGAATCTGGCGCCTATTCATGGCCTCTGTCTTCTGTACAAAAAAACGAAAGAGGAAAAGTATCTGGATCTTTCTCTGCAGATCGTTGAGGAATTCGGTGCCAGCAGAGATGGACAACCCTTAGCAGGAGACTATCTGGATAAGGCGTTGCAGGGCACCGAGTTTTTTGAAACTCCGAAGCCGCGCTGGGAAAGCCTCCACCCGATAATGGGGCTGGCCGAACTGTACTGGATAACCGGAAACAATACCTATCGAGAGGCTTTCGAACAGATATGGTGGAGCATTGTTAAATTGGACCGACATAATAACGGTGGGTTCTCCTCTGGTGAAAAGGCTACTGGAAATCCCTATCACCTGGCGGCAATTGAGTCCTGTTGCACCATTGCGTGGGCGGCTCTGAGTGTGGAGATGCTCAAGCTCACCAGAAATTCAGTCGTGGCAGATGAGCTCGAACTCAGCCTGGTGAATTCAGTTATGGGCATGCACTCGTCTACAGGTCGCTGGGCCACGTACAATACACCCATGAACGGCGTGCGATGTGCCAGTGCCCATGACATTGTCTTTCAATCGCGCGAGGGGACCCCGGAGCTCAATTGCTGTAGCGTCAATACGCCCCGTGGTTTCGGCATGCTCAGTGACTGGGCGTTGATGCGGGATGAAGAGGGGTTGATACTCAATTACTACGGACCTTCGAAGATAACTGCTCGACTCCGGGGACATTTGAACGTGACGGTTAAGCAAGAGACGGAGTATCCTGTGGCGGGTAAGATAATCATATCAGTGAGTCCTTCCAAAGCGACAGAATTCGCTTTGAAACTACGAATCCCCTATTGGTCTTCGACCACACGCGTTCGACTCAATGGGAAGACCGTTCCCGGTGTAAAGCCAGGACGGTATTTATCTCTTGTGCGTGTCTGGCAGGAGGGCGATTCGATAGAGGTGGATATGGATCTCTCCCTACACGTCTGGGAAGGTGCCAGAGACTGTGAAGGTCTGGCGTCCATCTACCGCGGGCCGATTCTCATGACCTACGACCATCGATACAATTTGGATAATGCCGATGGTGAACAGCAGGTACGAGATACGAAAACCTGGGATCCGGTCACGTGTATGCTGGATATTCCAAAATTGGACGCATCCCGTCTCAAACCGAAGCGCGTCGCCTGGACCGACTGGTTGCCCCCTATGCTGCTCCTCGAGGTAGAGGGGGAATCGGGCCGGACAGTCCGCCTTTGCGACTTCGGATCAGCAGGTGAGGCCGGTACGCCTTATTGTTCCTGGCTGCCGGTCACCAACTGCCCTGAGACGCAGCCGTTCTCGAGAGAGAACCCTTTGCGAAGCGGCCAGGTTTGATGTTGTTGCAGAATCTCAGGGCAGTGCAGAGCATGCACCGTCTGTTGAACTTGGGCCCGGTGGTGACTATTAATCCGAGAATGTCTCGGTCTTGAAGACAGCCTGTTGCCTGTTCACGTATTCCCGGCGAGACATGATCGGCTCAAAACGGTCTATCACCTCATGGGCCTTAGCTGCTCCATTGGCTAACAGATCGATAGCCATCATGGCGAGCGTCTTCGCGGGTGCCACATATCCGGCATCGGGATCGGCTATATGCCAGTCGGTTTGATGATGGGTACCGGCCGCCCCGGTCATCATCGGGTGCAATACGGGCATGAACTGGCTCAAATCTCCCGCATCTGTCGATCCACCACCGTGGCCGTACTCTCTAAAGGTGCCTTTTCCGAAGAGTGTCTCTGCATTTTCTTGAAAAATGTTGGCGAGCACGGGATCATTTCTCAACGGTAGGTTGCCGGGTACCGTCTCGACTTCTAACTTGCATCCCATGGCGATAGCTGATCCTCTGAGCGAACGATCCACTTTATGGGCCGCATCGAGGATCGCGTCGGCGGTCTTGGCACGCACGTAGGTCTCCAGCGTCACCTCCGCGGGAATGATGTTTACCAGATCACCGCCCTTTGTGATGATTGGATGTACTCGGACGCAGTCTTCATCGCGAAATGTCTCGCGTTGCGCATTGATTGCGCTTAGAGCGAGTTGTGCGGCATAGAGTGCGTTCACGCCTCTTTCGGGGGAACCGCCCGCGTGGGACGCCTTGCCTATGAACCGAATACTCTTGGCGAGAAAACCGTTGCTGGAACGGCCGATGCCCATGCTGCCCTCGGAGACATCCGGGCCTGTGGTATGTATCATCATGGCCATGTCGATATCATCGAACTGTCCCAGTTTGGCCAGTTCCTGCTTGCCGGTCAGAAATGAGGTGGCGCCAGACTTGACCAGTCCGATGCGGTATTCGATCTCCACGTATTCTTCTGCCGGGACCGCAAAAAAGACTACATTCCCTTCCAGTTCCTCGACAATAGCAGGCTGCGAAAGTCCCATTGCCGCCCCCATCAGGCCGGCTATCTGGGCATTGTGACCACAGGCGTGGGCGGCATTCGTATCTCCGTCGGCCCGAGGATGCCCGGGAACCTGAAGGGCGTCGAGCTCGCCCATGATTGCGACCGTGGGGCCGGGTTTTGCTCCTTTCAGCACAGCCTTAACACCGGTAATGGCGAGGCCGCTCTCGGATTGCAGTCCCAGGCCTCCCAGGATGTCCTTCACCCGCCCAGCGGTTTTCTGTTCTTTAAAGCCCAATTCGGGAGCGTCCATAATGGACTCTCCTATTCCGATTATCTGTTCCCGGCGTGCATCAATAGCCTTGCAGACCTTCTGTTTCAATTCTGAGGAATTTGCCATTCGGCTTACTCCAATCTGTAATTGCGAACTCTTTATCGCGCTGCGGTGAATTCCAGTGCGGTTGATACGGTTTCTGTGGGCTCATGTACTGGTCTGGACCTATGTCGAGATTTGGGCGTGGTCATTTTGGCCGAACTCGGTATAACATCTCCCCGGCTTTACGGACGTATAGCACACCATCCTCTTCCTTGTGGCTCCATTCCGACGTGTCAATAGTCGTCGGATCGGTATAGCCGAGTGATAGTTTTCGGCAGGATTCCGGTGGCAATGACGTGGCCAGAGAAACCGAGGCGCGCGGATATTCCACCTCATTACGGTAGGTGCCCTCTCCACGTACATGGGTGCTGTGTGCCAGGACGCCTAAAGGCACATGTTTGAATCTGTTCCATTGATTGAGGAAATAAGGTAACACATGGTACCCTACCTCGTAGATGTGTTTGCCATGTACATGGCTCACTACCTCGAGGTCTGGAGCGTAAATGATTAGTTCCCCATCCTCGGCGAGGGCGGGTTCCAGCTTATACATGGCTTTTCCCGCTGTCCATAGTTCGTCGTACATGGACGGTGCGCAGGAAAGAATGCGGTCAAAGGGTCTATCGACCCATATGATATGTCGTTCAGCCGACAGATTGGCGGCTGCGGACCAGGCCTCGAGGTAGTTTCCAATAAACATGCCTGCCAAACCATCATTCTCAGTGACCAACCCTATCAGGGTCGATGGTGTCGAGATCATCTCCGCCGCTGCATGTATCATCGCACGCACTGGTGTGTCCTGGATTCCGATCGTGCCCCGCACTCCGGCCAGAGCGCCAAGCCAATGGGTCGTATTGATCATCTCAGGACCCGAAATGCCGGGAAAGAAGTACTTGGCGCCTCCGGAGAAGCCCGCAACTTCATGAGGGAATGTAGGACCCAGGATAATAACGTGGTCGTAGTTGAGTATGGCCTTGCTGATCCTCACCGGGACGTCGTTGCCGAGCGATGGATGCCAGCGGTCACCGGCCATCGCCCTGATGTGATCCTGCGATATGCTTCCGATTGTTGCCAGCGCATCGGACGTGTCCCAAAGATGGTTCAATAGTCCGATATGCCGATATGTAGTCTCCCGTGACGCCTGGTCAATGCCCACAAGCTGCCGCAGCTTTACATCATCGAGAGGAGGGTGAGTACCCAGCGCCACCATGAAGTCCAGTTGACTGGAATCATGCAGGCCCTCCGTCAGGCAGCGAAACAGGAGCGGCAGTGGTACCGTTCTGGTATGATCTGGGATCAGTACCAGTACCTTCTGTTTCTGGTAGCAACCCTCTAATGCCGATATGAGAGCCTGGCGAATCGTGGCTTCATCGAGTTGGCTGTTCGGGGGAGCGGTTAACTGGATCATGTTTGTCAGTTCTTCTCAGATTCAATTAGGCAGGTTATTCAGTTAAGCAAGTTATTCGATTATACAGACAGTTCGACCGGTTTCAAGCGAAATTCTCTCGGTCGAAGGCGTTCAGGATGTCCATCACGGGTTGTAGTTTTTCAGGACAATCCCTGCTGCAAAATTGCACCAGATTGCGTGCGCTACGGGAAGACTCAGCTAGGTGCGCCGGGCTTTACGGGCGATATAAAGCTCTGGTGTTTGCCCTTGATTATGTGCTTGAAAAGGGGATTGCACGTGCCAGATTGAGAATGTTAGAAAGAAGTTTATCTCGAACTTATGGCCTGGCGGCGTTTGCCCCGCTCCCCCACGAATCCAATAATCGGTCGCTGAGCCAAAAGCATCTATAACAGAAAACTTCAGAGCTTGATTTATACATTGAAACATATGAGATTTTCCCCCAGATTGCCTGGCACTCGTTGGAGACAATAATACCTCCGGCGAGCATGAAGACCGAAAACCCACCTTAACCGGGAGGCAATATGACATCCCCGACCTTAGTCCCTGATGGTCCGTTCCAGCCGGATTGGAGTTCTCTGTCTGCATACCAGGTCCCTTCCTGGTACAAGGATGGGAAATTCGGCATCTTTATCCACTGGGGAGTCTATTCGGTACCAGCATTTGAGAATGAATGGTATCCGCTGAGCATGTACCAGAAAGACTCAGAGGCCTATAAGCATCACATTGCCACCTATGGACCGCATACAGATTTCGGGTACAAGGATTTCATTCCTCTGTTCAAAGCCGAAAAGTACGATCCTGACCAATGGGCCGACCTCTTCCGAAAGGCGGGAGCCCGCTTCGTAGTACCCGTGGCAGAGCATCATGACGGTTTCGCCATGTACGATACGTTGCTGTCGGACTGGTGTGCAGGAAAAATGGGACCGAAGAGGGACCTTGTCGGCGAGCTGGCCGAGGCTGTGCGCAAGCATTGGATGACCTTCGGGGTATCGAGTCATCGTGCGGAGCATTGGTGGTTTATGAACGGTGGCATGGACTTCGAATCCGATGTGCAGGATCCAAAGTATGCCGCGTTCTACGGACCTGCCCAGCACCGGGACACACAGCCCAATCAGGAATTCCTGGATGACTGGCTCGCGAGATCTTGTGAACTGGTTGATAGGTACCAACCGCAGCTATTCTGGTTTGACTGGTGGATCAAGGAGCCGGCATTCGAACCGTATCTGAAACGATTCGCGGCCTATTACTACAATAGGGCAGCCCAATGGGAACGTGGTGTGGCCATCAATTACAAGTTCGACGCATTTCCGCCACAAGCCGCCGTGTTCGATGTAGAGCGCGGACAGTTGGACGATATCAATCCCGATTTCTGGCAGACGGATACGAGTTTGACGCGGGTGTCCTGGGGGTATGTGAAGACAGAACGGGGATACAAATCGGCCGATCAGATCATAGGCGATCTTGCAGATATTGTGAGCAAGAACGGGGCCCTGCTTCTGAACGTCGGTCCAAAGCCTGACGGAACCATCCCTGAGGAAGAGGAGGCTCTGCTGCTGGAAATTGGCGCCTGGATGCAGATCAATGGTGAGGCCATATATGATTCGACACCGTGGAAGGTCTTTGGGGAAGGTCCCACGCGCGTCGAGTCCGGTGAGTTCACCGATACGAACCGGAATGATTTTACCAGTCGCGACATCAGATTCACAAGACGAGGCGATACGCTCTATGCCATCCTGCTGGCCTGGCCCACCAAAGGAGAAGCGCTGATCCAGTCACTTGGTACCGACATGCGCCTCTACACTCAAGAAATCGACAGCGTCCGTCTATTGGGATGCAATGCCGATCTCAAATGGTCACGCTCGTCGCGGGGATTGCGTGTGAGGTTGCCCGATCAGAAGCCGTGTGACCACGTCTTTGTTCTCAAGATCACACCGGGATCATAGAGGTGGGCAGGGTTCCGCGTTCAATGTACCCAATCGACAGGAAAGAGACACTGTCATATCTGGCATTGAGAATGTGTCGTGGGTTCCATCCGGAAACAATGTCAGAATTACGGGGATGAACCTTCCAAAGTTAGGCTTGCGGAGATGCGTCCCTGAGAAAACTCGAAAGTGTATCGCTATTACCATCTCGATAGTCATGCAGTAAAGCGAGAATCTCCTGTGCTCTCCGTGGGTATCCGGAGTCAAGATACTCTGAGATCTGTAGGTGGACCATGTCCTGGAATATCAAACTGCCACTTACATGATTCTCCAGGTTGTCCACACTTACCTCAAAAGGGACGTCACAGACGGTAGCAAATGCCCACTCAATGGCCTGCGGCTTTACTTCTACTTTGAAAAAAGCTTCCTGCTGGATCTGAGTACGCCCATCTTCCAGATACCAGTATCCAAAGTCATCCTGAAGACGCCGCTTTTTTCCTGCCAGGCACCAGTGCGCCAGCTCATGCATAGCGCTTCTGATGTAATCACGCGTAAATTGGATATTCGCCGAGAGATCGTTGGACCGGGCTCGATAGAACGGCTCCTCGTGCCCGCCTGTCAGGATCGTGCCGTATCGATGCAGGAAGTGTTTGTTTAGAATACATGTAAATGTCTGAAGATCCATGTAACGTCCTTAACAACTTTCAGGGGTATCAACAACAGGGCCACGAATCATGTTGATCCTGATACAACGGCCACATCTCATGCAGGGCCGAATAGCGGTCCGTGATTCCTTCAGGACGAGTAGTGGGCTTACGAGAGATCGTTCCAATACTATCTGGTGATCTGGTTCACAAGTACAAGGGGAAAAGGTAATGACAGAGCGCGAAAAGTATCTGTTCGATTTGTGGGGATACGTGGTCATCGAGAATGCGCTGTCCGAGGAGGAGTTGACAACCGCCAATGCTGCCATTACTCATCATTCCGATCTGATTGAAAATCGCGAACCCGGTCTATCCGAAGGGCATCCCGACCTTAAGGGGTCATCTGGTAGAGGGGAATTGAGTCAGAGCCCTTTGACCCTAGAGCATCCGTGGTGCGATCCCTTTCGGAATATGCTGACGCATCCCAAGACGATAGATGTCTTCAATGAGATTCTCGGACCTGGATACCGCCTGGACCACGGGCCGGGCTTGATTACTATGAACAGTGGCACTGAAGGCCATCGTTTCCATGGTGGTTCTACCTTTGACCCCAGTCAGTTTCACCATTTCTATCACGAGCAGATCCACTGTGGTCTCACGGTGGCAGCGTGGCAACTTGCAGAGGTAAGGCCCGGTGATGGGGGCTTCGCCTGTATACCTGGGAGCCACAAGGCAAACTACAGGACTCCTATGTCTGTCTTGACGCTCAAGGAGAATTGGGATTGCATTAAGCAGGTTTCCGCGCCGGCGGGGTCACTTGTTATTTTCACCGAGGCTCTCATCCATGGCACGTTGCCCTGGATTCCGAAGGATCGGGAACGTCGCTCCATACTATTCAAATATGCACCGGGGTACCTGGCATGGGGCGGTGCATTTACGGAATGTCCCATAAACGATCCGACCAGCGCCGAACTGGCCATGTTTGAACCGCCTCATCGTCCTGGTCGCGTGACACTGGGAGACGATCCGACGGCTAAGTAGCCGGAATTTCTTCCCTGTTGATCACTCTGTTTTTGTTCAATCATGGATTTAACTTCGGTTTGTATGGTCCATAGACGATCATGATTTCAACATCGTTGATGCAAAGGGTGCCGGCCAAGTCATCGGGGCGTTTTATGACCGTGAAAACCAGCTGGTTATATCCGGTTTCTGGCCGGATCGTTTCCAGATGGAAGGTCAGCCATTGGCCTACATACGGAGCGTTCCAGTGGCCGAAATCGCGGGTGCACTTTTCTGTATCCAGTGGTCTACCATTGAGGGATATTGCGATCCGGTCGGCCGCAACCAGGTCCGTGACATTCATGCGAAGAATCACCTCGTTTATTGAGGCTGTTTCAGTCTCCATGTCGTCGGCAATGTGGAACGGTATCTCGTGCTCAATTCCAGTTTCATGGGCCTCTATTGCCACGGGCAGGGGTACCTGATAATGGAGTTCCTCCCCAGGTGCCACATTTCTTGGTACCAAGTAGTGCTTGTCTCGATGCCGCGATAAATCACCATCTTTCATATCCGATAGGATACCTTTTTCGGTTTCCCCCATGGGCCAGGGCAAAAACCAGGCGTAGAGGCCATCGACTCCTTTCGCGCGGTAATTTGCAGCCGCCGCGCGAATATGCGCCGAGGTAGCGTGAATTGGCTGAGTCGCTCCTGTGCTGGCATCGGCACTGTATGGCTGAACCATACCGTAGACGGCTGAGTCGGAATCGTGTGCGGCCTCCACGAGC
>JABIQT010000051.1 GCA_018667995.1 Candidatus Latescibacterota bacterium | reverse complement strand
TGATCGGAACGGCAGGGAGCTTGAGGTCGCTCACCCATCCTTTTATCTGGGCCAATACCTGGACAACTCCAAGTCCCATGAGGATAGAAAAGTACACGAAAGCAGGGGTAAAGAAGTAATCCCGTTCGCGAACCTCCCTCTGAATACCGCGAGATCCATCCGAGAAATTCATGTACAGGATCAGTCCCACACTGCAGATAAGTATGATGGCTGACATGAATATCGCGAGACGTTTATCGTAACGCCACAGCGCCATAAGACCAAATAGTCCGAGCAACAATGGAAACATCCACGAGGGGAAATCGGGACTACCGTATTGGCGTGAAAAAAAGCGCCAGAATCCGATATTTTCGCCATCCCCGAACTGGGAAGAGAGACTGCCCTTCCTATTGAACATCGAGACCAGCATACTTTCTTGGCCGTACTGTTTACGTTCAAGAAAACCCTCAAAGTTTTTCCAGTTTGATGGATTATTCTCGTTTATTGCTGGCTGCTGACTCGATCTGATGGGAACGTAGAAATTAACACTGTAACCGATCGTAACGAGGACGAGCATGGATGCCCAGAAATTCCAGCCGTAGCGCGTAGGAGTATTTGAGGTAGCTGATACGAGTAGCAGTGCGAGGGAGACGAGCATAAAAGTGAATAACAGGCTGCCCCACGTGATCACGAAGTCACCAAATGCAATTGGACGTTCGTTAAAGCCACCGGCTCCGGCCGATCCTATAGCCAGCAAAAGAAGCGATGCAATAATGCCAACGAGGAACCATGCCCAAGGGACGCGACCCTTGAGGGCGACAAGGCCTATCAGCGTCAATGGTATGGCTGTGAAAAATGGATCTATGGATGCTACCACGCTACCCATGAGTAGGCCCATAACGGCAAACAGGCCAGCCGTCAATGGTGTACCAATCTCCCTGCGGTCTGTTACAATCGCACAGAGGAACACGGCAGGGGCAATTAGCAGCGTAAACATGTGAACGGCTATGCCGAGGAAGGCGAGATAGCCTATGAGGAGGAGATAGCGTTCGCTACCAGGTTTGTCAAATCGTTCTACCCAATGAAAGGTCAACCAGGTGCAAGCGGTCATGATAAGCATGGCTAGAGCATAGACCTCCGCCTCAACGGCATTGAACCAGAATGTATCGGAGAAGGCCAACATTAATGCGCCCACCAGACCGCCACAATGGGCCGCCAGTTGATCTGCGAGGGTATCGAGCGTGCCCCGCCATATCTTCACAGCTTTTACTACAATGAGATAGACCATCACCACCGTCAGCGCACTGAACAGGCCGGACGACATGTTAACTCGCCAGGCCACCTCTCCAAAGGGAAGTTCGGAAAAGAGGCGACCCAGAAGAATGTACAGTGGCGATCCGGGTGGATGTGGTATGCCCAGGATGTACGAGGCTGCAATAAATTCGCCGCCGTCCCAGAATGGCACCGTCGGTGCCACCGTAATCAGGTAAGCGACGAAAGAGGCAATAAAAGCTATTCCGGCAAAAACAAAGTAGAGCATTCGTGACTGGTTCATTGGGTAGTACCTTAAGAATTGTTAGTTGCGGGCAGCCAGTACCGACTATCGACGGGCACCGTGACTGGAAAGACCAAGCTAGTCACTGGCCAAAGGCAAGGCGGGTCGCGAGGAACTCCGGCAGTCCTGCTTTTCGGATCTTCTTCTGAGCTTCGTCCACGTCGTAGACGACTCTCTTTATCTCCACCAAGGAAGTGTCGGAGTCATAAACGCAGTAGGCGGCCCGAGGATCTCCGTCTCTGGGTTGGCCCACGCTTCCCACATTTATGATGTATCGTAAACCGGGTATCAAATTACACTGCATTCCCGGCACTACTCCGTAGTCTTCGTCGTCAGAGTAAAAAATAACCGGGTCATGTGTATGTCCTACAAAACACACGGTGACGTCTGCTGGTAAAGCACCGAACTCCATTTCCGCGATGGACAGCGAAAGGATGTAACCCCATTTTCCCGGTTCGGAAGGAGTTGCATGTACTGCCATAACCTCGCCATTTCGAAGCACGAAGGGCAGATTGCTCAGATAACTGCTTCCAGCCCGCGACAGATTCTGCATGGTCCATAGGGCCGCTTCAGCAGCATTTCGGTTGAAGTAGGTCAAGTCGACCTTGCCGACGGCTGCGAAATCGTGGTTTCCGGCTATAACGTCTGAGGTCGTGTCCCAAACCTGCTCAAGGCATTCGTTGGGATTGGCCCCGTAACCCACAATGTCGCCCAGGCACCAGAATATGTCGACGTTCTCTTCATTCAGAGCAGCCGTCACGGCCTGCAGGGCTTCCAAGTTACCGTGAATGTCTGAAAAAAGACCGTAGCGCACCCCGATTCCTTCCTTTGAGTATTACACCTCGGAAAGCACCAAGTTCAAGGGACCTGTGCAGCCAGGGTCTGAGATGAAATGGCATCGAGAATACCGTTTACAAATCGGCCAGACTGTTCCGTACTGTACTTTTTGGCCATTTCAATACCCTCATTGATAGATACGGCGGAGGGGATATCCGGACAGAACATCAATTCACATGTGGCCAGCCTGATAATGCAATCGTCAACGCGGGCAATACGCTCGGGATCCCAATGATGAAGGACTTGCCCCAGTGCCTTCTCAATATCAGCGTCGTGTAAGCGAAGTCGATCAATCAGCATCTTGGCAAATTGCCTGGCGGAGTCCGATGCGAGAGACCAACCTGGTAACCGTTCAATTGCAATGGATACAGGTGTTTCCGTCTGCGTAGAGGCATATAACGCCTGTAAGGCTAGTTCGCGGCCGCGGCGTCTTTCCTGTGCTCTGTCACGTCTCATTTGGAGGGGCTCAACCTAGTCATCAGGTCTGCCATTTCGATGGCACCGAGAGCCACCTCCCAGCCCTTGTTTCCTGCTTTGGTACCTGCACGCTCAATAGCCTGCTCAATGGTATCCGTGGTCAAAACACCGAACATGACCGGAACATCAGAATCCATGGACGCGGCTGCAATACCGCTCGTGGCACCGTTGGCCACATGGTCGAAATGGGCGGTGGCGCCACGTATTACAGTTCCGAGACATATTACGGCGCTGTACTTGCCTGATGTGGCTAGCTTGCGGGCGACGACTGGAATCTCGAACGCACCAGGCACCCAAGCCACATCGATATTACCATCCTCCACACCATGTCTGCGAAGGCAATCGAGGGCACCATCCAGTAATCGTACATTGATGAATTCGTTAAAACGGCTCACTACAATCCCAAACCTGCCGCTTCCGGCATTGGTCAAGCCGCCTTCATATACGTTTGCCACTGATCTCTCCTTCACCTACTGAATCTAACTGTCGACCTTGGTTTTCTCCTGGATCATATCCTCATCGAATTCGCTGAGTAGGTGACCTAGTTTACCTCGTTTCGTGGCGAGATACCGGGCATTGTATTCATTGGGGGAGGTCTCTAGGGCTATCCGATCAACTACCGTAAGTCCGTAACCCTCAATACCAATCCGTTTGTCGGGATTATTGGTCATAATCCGGATGGATGTGAGTCCGATATCCGACAGAATCTGAGCTCCAATGCCGTAGTCTCTGGCATCGACGGGAAGTCCGAGTTGGAGGTTGGCTTCAACTGTGTCGTGCCCTTGATCCTGAAGGGCATAGGCACGCAGTTTATTCGCCAGACCAATTCCCCGTCCTTCTTGACGCATATAGAGCAGGACTCCCCGCCCGGCATCATTGATCTGTTGGAGCGCTTTCTGTAGCTGCTCACCACAGTCACACCGGAGGGACCCGAAAACATCACCTGTCAGACATTGAGAATGGACGCGAACCAGGACATCTTTCGCATCCGCCACATCCCCTTTTACCAGGGCCACGTGGTGTTCACCCGTGAGTGTGTCCTCGTACAGATGGGAGGTAAACTCACCATACCTGCTGGGCATTGGCGTTGTAACGATTCGCTTGATCAGGCGCTCAGTTTTCTTGCGATACGCGATCAAGTCTTTTATGGTGATGATCTTTAGGTCGTGGGCCTCTGCGATTTCCATCAACTTTGGCATTCTTGCCATGGAACCATCGTCATCCATGATCTCGCAGAGCACACCCGCCGGATAGAGTCCGGCCATACGAGCCAAGTCGACCGTGGCCTCGGTATGCCCCGAGCGTCTCAGGACTCCGCCATCGAATGCCTGAAGCGGGAAGATGTGTCCTGGACGTGCCAAATCCTCTGGTCGGCTTTCCTCACGAACGAAGACGCGGATAGTTTCGGATCGGTCATGGGCAGATATTCCGGTCGTGGTGCCATTCACGGCATCCACGGAGATCGTGAACCGTGTGCCTAATATGGCTGTATTCTGATCGTCATCGACCATGGCGGGAATCTTTAGCTCTTCAAGCCGTTGACGGGTCGTTGGGAGACAGATCAGACCGCGACCATAGACAGCCATGAAGTTAATCGTCTCAGGGGTGACCCGATCGGCCGCCATTATGAAATCGCCCTCATTTTCGCGGTCCTCATCATCGCAGACGACGAGGATGCGCCCCGCTTTGATCTCCTCAATTGCCTCGGCGATACTGCAGAAAACCGACATCTATTCGATCCTTACATCGCATTATTTTTTGTATTGGAGATAACTATCCAACCGCATGGTCGGAGGGTATCCGACCAGCACGCAGGAGAGACTCCACATACTTGCTGATCATATCCACTTCAATGTTCACAGAGTCGCCGGTTTTTCTTGTGCCGAACGTAGTGATTTCTGCGGTGTGTGGGATGATTGCCACGGCACACATATTATCGGCGAGATCGGCTATTGTCAAGCTAATTCCATCGATAGCAATTGACCCTTTCTCAATGAGATACGGCGATAAATGGACCGGAATTTCAATGGTATACCAGATGCTGTTTCCGCGGTTCTCACGACCTGAGATTCGTCCGACTCCATCCACATGCCCCTGAACGATATGACCATCTATCCGGTCAGATAATTTCATCGTTCTTTCAAGATTGACGGCATCCCCAATGGCGAGAAGGCCCAGGTTGGTTCGCTCTATTGTTTCTTGTACCAGTTGAACGGTGAATTGACTGGCGCCCATTGTGACAACGGTCAGACAGGTCCCATTGACCGCTATGCTGGCACCAATATTAGTATCTCCCGTGATTTCCGGCGCCTCGATACTAACAGTCATGTCAGTCTCAGTGCGATCTATCGTCTCGATCGTTCCCTGGGTCTCAATGATTCCTGTAAACATTCAAGGCCTGCTTTCAGTTGTTGTATTCAAGTGTTCCTGAGATCAAGAGGTCGTCGCCAAGTTGCTCAATCAAGACGTCAGAGACGCATACGGTTCCATTCATGTGAGTGATGCCCAGATCTCCGATAGCAGGGATACCCGTGCCCAACAACCTCGGAGCTACGAAACATGCCATACGTTGAGCCGCCCTCGCCTTCAGAAATGAAGTAGCGATACCTTGGCCACCCTCTATCATAAGGTCCATAATGTCTCGTTCACCGAGGTCTAACAATACGTGGCCGATGTCTATCTTACCATCCTCCGACCGAGGCATTGGGAGACAGAGAGCCCCCGATGCCTCGATGCGACGCCTCTCGCGTAGATCGGCCCTCTCGGTCACGTATACCAAAGTAGTAGTGTCATCGATCGGCACAAGAATTCGCGCATGGGATGGTGTTCTTCCGGTGGTGTCGAGTACTACACGCCGTGGCTGCGGACCGGCAATGTGGCGGACAGAGAGAAGAGGATCATCCGCCAACACTGTTCCCACACCGACGAGTACCGCATCGGACTCGCTGCGCATCAGGTGGACGCGAGATCTGGCTTCCTGCCCTGTGATCCACTGGGACTGACCGGATTGTGTGGCAATTTGACCGTCCAGCGTCTGCGCAATCTTGAGGAGAACAAGTGGTTTTCCTGATGTCCTGTGGTGTATGTAAGCGGCATTTAGCTGTCGCGCCTCGGGCTCAAGGACTCCCACGTTGACGTCCACACCGGCCTGGCGTAGGTAATGTATTCCCTTACCGGAAACTCGTGAATCGGGATCTTCCATTGCTACCACGACACGAGTCACGCCCGCTTGGATCAGGGCTTGGGCGCAGGGAGGAGTACGACCATGAAAGCTGCATGGCTCCAGTGTCACATACACCGTGCTTCCTTTCGTATTTCCGGCTGCCGCATTGAGAGCGAATACCTCGGCATGGGCCTGCCCAACGGCCGGATGGTAGCCCTCACCGATCAGGCATTGATTGGCAACAACGACTGCGCCCACAAGGGGATTGGGACTGGTCTTTCCGCGTCCAAGAGCGGCCAGTTCGAGGGCACGGGCCATCCACTTCTCGTCACTATTTGATGATGCCATGAGCTTTCCTTATTTCCTATGTATTTCCGCCTGACGTAGATGCCATTGACTCCGTCTCGGGGCATGAAACACCACTATATATCCCAGTCATAACATATTGTCAAACCCGATTTTACTTGACAGTATCCTGGATTAAATCCTAGCTTGATTCCATGTTTTCAAGTGGGTTGTTATATGGCCGGACGAAGGTCTTCCAGGCCTGCGCGGATGGATCTACTCTATGATATCCTCTGGTATTCTGCTCAGCGCTGACCAGTTTATTCTTGTCACTCTACTTGTGAAGATCGGGGTCATGACCAGCCTGGCGACGATCCTCGTGAGATATACGTTCTTTCGACGCATATTGTTGGCGGAGGAACGGGGCCGCAGAGAGGACTGGCAATTCGCGTCACTCTTCGGGTCACTGGTCGCCATTGGCGTGGTGTGTCGTCTACTATTAGGGTATGCCGGTGCTGATATTACACTCGCAGGAACGCTATTGATAGGGTTGCTGACGGGGCCTCTAATAGGATTTGTAACCGGATCGGCATTGGGAATTATACCCGCTTTAAGCGGTGAGGTGCTGGCAGTGCCTATGGGTGCCCTGTTTGGCCTGGCTGGTGGATTGGTCAGCATCACCTGTCCTACCCGCGATGCTGTCTGGAACTTCTCACCTATTACCTTAATGAATGTGTACCGATTTCTGAAATCGAGCATTGTGACCTCCCGGCCCAGGTGGCAGGTGGCTCTTGTCTTCGCGTGTGTCGTTATGGAGATCCTCAGAGTTACCGTTAGTCAACGTTTCGCTTCGGAGGGCTGGCTGTTCAGCCTCACGCCAGAAGGACCTCTTGTATATTTTGGTGTATTTGTCAGCACCGTGGCCTGTCTCGGCATTCCCTTAAAGATCTGGAATAGCACACGCATAGAGGCCATGCTTGAAAAGCAGGCGGCGCTAGTAACCAGAGCGAGATTCGACGCTTTACAGAGCCAGATCAATCCTCACTTCCTGTTCAACACGCTGAACTCCATTGCTGCAACGGTGCGGACAGATCCCCGTAAAGCTCGACAGATCGTGCAGAAACTATCCACTATCCTGCGTCGTCTTCTGAGTACGGAAGAAGATCTGGTAACACTTCGCGATGAGTTGGCATTCATTGACAGCTATCTCGATA
The DNA here is from genome assembly GCA_018667995.1 of Candidatus Latescibacterota bacterium. Lineage (GTDB taxonomy): Bacteria > JAAXHH01 > JAAXHH01 > JAAXHH01 > JABIQT01 > JABIQT01. Next base: position 43,473 of record JABIQT010000051.1, on the reverse strand, counting down.
TAGAATTGGTTAGATTCGGTAAGGATAAATTAAGGATTAATCGGCATATCGATCCGGACACTCTGGACGTGCTGATCCCGAATATGGTGCTACAGCCTATCGTTGAAAATGCGATAAAACACGGACTATCATCGAAGGTTGACGGCGGTTCTATTGCGATTTCAAGTCGTCTAGTTGAAAATGCCGTAGTCATTGAGGTGGCCGATGACGGTGTCGGTGTACCAGCGGTCAAATTGAATTCAGTCATGACGGCGGGCATCGGGCTCAGTAACGTGAATGAAAGGCTTATGGTTATTTTTGGTAGCCAATTCGACCTGGACTTTCACAGTCAGCCGGATGCTGGGACTCGGGTAACAATCAAGATCCCGGACAGAGCTCCCCTGGATCTGGTTGCTAAGGAAGAGAGAGAAGAGCAGGATGTCCATTCGTACGGTGATCGTTGATGATGAGCCGCTGGCGCTTGAGGAACTGGCATTCCAGCTCGCGTCTGTCGAAGATGTTACAGTAATCGGAAAGGGCAGCAATGGGTTGCAGGCGGTGGAGCTGATAGAGCGGCTCAAGCCGGATCTCGTCATGCTCGATATTCAGATGCCAGGACTTGATGGGTTTCAGGTTGTCCGCAAAGTTACAGAGGCAGGCGGAGATGTGCCCAAAATCGTTTTCATCACGGCCTACGATCAATATGCACTGAAGGCATTCGAAGTGAATGCCGTAGATTACCTCCTCAAGCCCGTCGATGAGCAATTGTTGGAGCGTGCCGTGCAGCGTGTCCGCAATGAGCATCCCGGAGTTGATGATGTTCGAGATCAGCTGGAGGCGCTACTTCGGACGGTTGATCTTTCTCGTGATCCTCCGAAATCCAATCGGATATCAATCAAGAGGGATTCGCGTATTATACTGACAGATGTGGCGGATGTCGTATACGCCTATATCGAGGAAGGCGTGGTATCCGTGGTCACCGATACATCTGAGGGGATGACCAGCTATCGGACCCTTGAGGATCTTGAAAAAGACCTGGATCCTCAGACATTCTGGCGCGTCCACAGAGGCTACATCGCCAATATAGACCGCGTCAGTGAGGTAGTACCGTGGTTTAGTGGAACATACCGTCTAGTGATGGATGACGAAGCTAAACACGAGGTACCTTTGAGTCGGGCACAGGCAAAGAGGCTCCGACAGGTGCTCAAGTGGTAGACGTGCAGTATTGTTATTAGAGGGTCAGTTCGAGACGTGCATGTACTCCCACATCGGGTGTATTCTGAAATTGGCTTACATTCTCGATCAACCCCACCTCCAGTCGTAAATCCTCCTTCATGACGTACTTGATACCGGCGTTGATCTCGTAAGCTGTTCGATCGAGCGGCCCGAGCATGCCCTTGGGGAAGGGACTCGTGTTGCCGAGAATTTGCCCGATTACCGAAAGTCGGTCGGAGGCAATGTACTCAAATGCAAACATTTGCGAGATAATGGCAGATTTGACGGGGAAACCCACGTGTTGATCTGGAGTTCCGAGCTTCGTTCTCGCAAGATTGTAGTGCAATACAACAGAAGCCCCGATGCGCTGCGAAACCAACAAGGCCAATTGTAGATCCAGGCTGCCACTGCCAGACAGGTGGTCGAAGCTACCCGTTGGCAGTTTCACGGCGGTTAGTACAGATACAGAGGGGAAGCGTCCTCCGGCTTCTACGATTGGACTCTTAAGTCTGACCACCGTATCGCCAATTCTGACCGGTGGCGGTTGTTGCTCAGAGATCCAGAATCGGGCATTTCGCGCTACATAAACACCGTAGTCGTTTCGGGGAGTGTTTTCGCGTCCTCCGTTACTGAGATTGAAAAGCCCGTGGAATCCTTCTATGGTGGAATCCAAGAATCCGCCCATTTGGACCATCAGTGGGAATTCTAGGCCTATTTGCCATCGATCGTCAATCCGCCATCCAAGATCGAACGTTATTCGCAAAGTCTCTGTATCGACAGAGAGACGATATTCCGTGAGCGGTGCCGCCTGATAGTAGGTGGCCGCCCGCGTGGGGTCGCCAACGGGACTAGTGACGGCGTAGGTATTAGAGTAGGCGAATTGGGTCGAGAGCCGCAGACTTCCGTCTGGCAACAGAGGCGCTGCATCAGGTCGTAGGCTCAGAAACAGTAACTTAACAGGAAACTGGTCGCGAACCGCGAAGGGACCAAAGGGTTCACGTTGTGCTGACACGGAAAGTGGAACAAGAATAGGGAGCAGGATGGCAAGGTACAGCAGTTTCCTGGGGACGCGATATGGCATGCGTATAGACACTTACGCTCCTATTCACGCATGGAACGCGCCGTCACCGCGTTTGGAAAGCAATCTTCGCCTATCCATCAATTGGGCCGGCTTCAATGATTTCTGGGGCCACACCCGATTCAAACTGGCGAAAGTTCTCCCTGAATAACTGGGTAAGATGCGCTGCCGCTTGATCGTATTCGGTGGGATCAGACCATGTATTACGCGGAAACATCACCTTTTCAGGCACGCCTGGACAGCATGTTGGGATGCTAAGGCCGAAATGCGGATCTTCGATACACTCCACGTCCTGAAGTAGATTGTCATGAATGGCGTCGACAATGGCCCGAGTGTAGATCAAGGGCATCCGTTCTCCCGAACCATATCCTCCCCCCGACCAGCCTGTATTGACAAGCCACACTTTAGATTCGTGACGTTCGATTCTATCCGCAAGCATTTCAGCATACTTGGCAGGATGCCATACCATAAAGGCACCTCCAAAGCACGCAGAGAACGTTGCCTCCGGCTCGGTGACGCCCATTTCAGTTCCGGCAACCTTGGCTGTGTATCCACTGATAAAATGATACATGGCCTGTGCTGGCGAAAGTCTACTTACCGGGGGCAAAACACCGAATGCGTCGCAGGTAAGAAAGATGATGTGCTCGGGATGCCCACCGATACAGGGGACGGCAGCATTGGACACTCCGTCTATTGAATACGCCGCTCTTGTATTTTCGGTGATTGAGCTATCATCGAAGTCAACTTTCTGCGTCTCGTGGTCGTATACTACATTTTCCAGAACAGTGCCAAAACCTATCGCTCTGAAAATCTCCGGTTCCTTGTCGGGCGAAAGGTTTATACACTTGGCGTAACATCCACCTTCGATGTTAAAAATCCCCTCTTCACTCCAGCAATGTTCGTCATCGCCAATCAACTGTCGGGAGGGATCCGCCGACAATGTCGTTTTTCCGGTCCCTGACAGTCCGAAGAAGAGGGAACTCCGCTCGCCCTGATTCGCAGAGCAGTGCATGGGCAGGACGTCGCGAAGGGGCATCAGGTAATTCATTACTGAAAAAACGCCCTTCTTCATTTCACCGGCATATTCCGTACCAAGAATGACAATTTCGCCACGTTCGAAGCTCAGATTTATGCTGGTAGCAGATGTCATTTCTGATGTGTATCTATTTGCAGGAAATCGGCCACTATTGAAGATTACATAATCAGGATCATCGAAGCTATCCAACTCGGCCGATCTGGGCCTGATCAACATGTTGTTCATAAAGAGAGCATGGTAGGCACGTGAGCAGACCACTCGCACCTTCAGCCGATGTGCCGGATCCCATCCTGCGTATCCATCGACCACGTAGAGCCGTTCGCATGTGTTCAGGTAATCAATGGCCCGTTCACGGTTCACCATGAACGTCCGTTCTGTGAGTTTCAGGTTTACGTCACCCCACCAGATATTCGCTTCTGATTCCTCATGGCCCACTATGCGCCGGTCGGCGGGACTTCTACCGGTCTTTGGACCTGAGGACACCACCAACGCTCCCATATCTGAAATGGCGGAACCGGACTCATAGCGAAGCGCTTCTTCGTATAGTCGAGCCGGAGCCGCATTGCGTACCAGGTGCGGCACAGATATCTCATATTTCTGTAAATCGAACGTGCTGGTCATGGTATTCCTGTATAGGTTCCTCAGTTTGACGATTCGAGAAGTTGCCCTATATTAACCAAATTCCTACGAACATCAAGCCTATTTCACCCCGAGCCTGGAGGAAATTATTCGCTCTCAACAGCCTCATATTATAATGATCATGACCGATCAGCAGCGATTCGATACCATCGGCGCCTGGGGGCATTCGCATATGGTCACCCCTGGGCTGGATAGACTGGTTGGTGAAAGTGTTTCTTTTCGTCAAGCGTATTGCCCGGGGGCGACGTGTGTAGCCTCTCGCGCGGCAATATACACGGGTATGTACCCGCACACTACGGGTGTTTACAGCTTCAATAACTGGGATGGGCATCGTACATGGGTTCAGGATCTAGCTGACCATGGATACTGGTGCGTCAATATGGGTAAGATGCACTTCACACCGCGCGATATACCTGGTGGATTCCACGAGCGGATTATCGTTGAGAATCCCACGAATATGAACCTGGCGTCGGGCGGCTCTGATGACGACTGGGGACGATATATGTCGTTCCACGGCGTCGAGCGACCTAACGATCGAAACAAGACCGATCCAGATTGGGCTGGAAAGCTACAAGGTTCCGCATGGCATCACGAAGAGCGGTTTCATAGTGATGTTTTCATAGGTGACTCGACACTCAACTGGATTCGGAATCACAAAGGTGATCGTCCCGTTTTTCTTCAGATTGGTTTTACGGGGCCTCATGAACCGTGGGATCCCCTGCCCAGACATCTTGACCTCTATGAAGATGCAGATATACCGATGCCTTCGACCCGTCCCAACGAGTTGAAGGAAAAACCCCCACAGCACGAGGCTCTTAAGAAGGTCTTCGCCGATGCCGGCCATGAGTCGGGAATCGACATGTACATCGCGAACGATGAACGTGTGGAGAGTATGCGCAGGCACTATTACGCAAAGATCACCACGGTGGACGAAAAGATAGGCGAGATCATGACAGCACTTGACGAGAAAGGTTATCTCGAAAACAGTATGGTCATTTTCTGTTCTGATCACGGTGAAATGCTGGGAGATCATTCATTGGCGTATAAGTGGCTCATGTATGATCAGATCACGCACATCCCACTGATGATCCGATACCCTGACTGCAGTAATCGAACGACTCAAGTACACGACCTCGTATCACTTATGGACGTAGGACCGACGATACTCGAAGCTGTCGGAATTCCGGTACCTACTTACCTCGAAGGCCGGTCGCTGCTGTCATACGCCGACACCAGTCAGGCCAATGCTCCCTCTCCGCGGGAGTATGTTTTCTGTGAGGATAACTATCAGATCATGATGCGGGGAACCGATCACAAGCTCGTATACTATATCGGCCAGGAATCTGGTGAGTTATATGATCTGAAAACAGATCCGGATGAACTCTGGAATATCTGGTCTGAGCCTGCCGCTTCGGAAACCAAATCACAAATGTTAGTGACGCTCCTCGAATGGATGGCGGCGAGCACATACTGGAATGCCGGTTATCGGCGCGATGGCAGCAAAGATTACACCATGCGCTGGCCCGGGAACGGCAACTTCAACCTGCAGGGACCTTCCGATCCGGCACCAGAAAAACCGGTCTTTTAGCACCGGTAGGAGGTATTCAGTCCTGGGAAACACTAGACGATACCGTCCTGACAGTGACTGCAGAATCGAGGCGTCTTCTCTGAGTTCTATTCAGAGGTAAACTCAGCCAATATATTGAGCATTTAGGGGTTCCCCTTATTGTTTGTGGGGTTGATTCAGGTATCTTTCGATACAGAAAGTCGCTTTCCCCGTTATGCAGTAGGAGGGACACCGCCATGTATGAAGCGCCCAGGCTATACCGTTACGGTCGCATTGCAAACGTAACGCTCACGTCCTCGTACAGCACGATAGGTCCGACCCCTGAGCCCATTAGAAGCCGTAAGCGGTATCCGCGTGGGTGGGACAAGCGTCGTAGAAGAGCCAGGCGCTGGTAGCCGGTTGTACTCAGGCACCAAAGAATTCATTGATGCATCTACCGCATTATTGGGGTCGAGGTCGAAATGCCTCCGCCTGCATTCGTCAAATGAATAGAATCTGAATGTCATCATTCATAGGTTAGCCAGTTCGTGTGTTAGGGTCCCAGGAGCATCAGGTCTGACATGAGTGCTATATCCGCTATTGTAAACTGGAATCATCGACCCGTTGATCGAACCGTATTGGATCGAGCCAACGCCTGCGTCAGACACCGCTGCCCCGATGGTAGCTGGGTCTGGACTGAGGGTGCCGTTGGTATGGCCCAGGCTGATCTGGCAGTGCTTCCCGAAGATGAACCCGGTGTACAGGTCCAATGCGGACCGCTGCGAATTGCGGCATCGTGCCGAATTGATAATCGCGAAGAACTGCGGGCGACTTTGCCGGTCGACTGCAGGCCAGTGAACAGTACGGATACGGCCTTCATCCTATCCGCCTATCAGGCATGGGGAGATAAGTGCTCAGAACGTTTGATAGGGGATTTTGCATTTATAATATGGAACGAAACGGACAAATCGGTTTATGCCGCCCGGGATATATCGGGTGTGCGCACCTTGTTCTATTACAGTGATGCCGCCCGTCTATTCTTGGCCTCCGACCGAACTCAAATTGTCCAGGATTCATCGCTACCTGTAGAGATTGATGATGAACAGGTGATTGAATACCTGACACCAACCTATCAGATGTCCACCGGCTGGGATCAAGGGCTGTTCAAGGCGTTCCACTCAGTTCCTGCTGGGTCCTACCTCCGGGCGAAGGACGGTAAGATCGACGTGCGGTCCTACTGGCAATGGATGGAGCAGTCTCCGGAGAGGATCAACAGGCAAGAAGTCACAGAGCGCTATCTCGTCCAACTTAAGGAGGCCATTAGCTGCAGGTCCCGCAGTAGAGCGGCAATCGGAATAGAGTTGAGTGGGGGACTAGACTCCTCAGCGCTTGCATGTCTCTCGGCACAGATGTGGGATAACTCAATGTCCGAGATACATACTCTGTCTGATGTATTTGATGTGGCCACTGAGGTAGACGAGCGGCCCGGTATCGAGGCCGTTCTGGCTATGTATCCCCATCTACACCGTGCCTATCAGGTTGCTGATGAAATGTATGGTCCACAGTGTCTCAAGGATGATTGGGAACCCAGGAGCATCATGGGACCGTGCGAAATTCTGATGCCGTCCGCCAATTTCGGTCTCTATCAAATGGCAGTCGAAAGAGGATGCAGGATCGTCGTCACTGGTGAATCTGGTGACGTCTTGAATGACGGTGACGACAGGGTCTACTATGATCTAATCCGCCGCAGGCGAATAGCTGAGACTGCTCGGAGGCTGCGATTGGACTGGGCTCGATATCGACGGTATACAGCGCGAATGTTCATTACAGATGGGGTACTGCCCCTGTTGACTCCCCTACCTATTCTCAGGAGAATACTGGAAGCAAGGACTCGGCGAATGGGCCCCGGAGAAGGGTGGGAATTACCGGAATACATTCCATCGTCCCTGGCGGCGAAGGTAAGAGCCATGGACGAGTCGCTCCGAATTGAACGGGCCCGCCGAACCCAGGTCAAGTGTCCAACGGCCCGCGAGACCCTGGAGGACTTACAGCCGCCAAGCATTGCGCTAAGTATCCAATATCCGCAACCAATCCAGACTGTTCATCCATATATGGATAGGCGTCTCATAGAATTTGTACTCTCCATGCCGCAAGACATGAAGTGGGAGCACGAAGAAAGTGATCTCCTGCTGGCCAGCCGGCATCATCATCGATTAGCAATGAAGGGCATCATCCCTGAGTCGGTTCGTGTAAGAAATGTGGGAGTTGAATTCAGTCCGTCGCTACAGCACAACTTTACGCCCGAATTAGTCCGGAAATGGCTATTGAGCCATTCGATGGTGCACATTTTCGAAAGAGGATATGCCGAACCTGCCGCATTCTTAGATGCGGTGGCGGAATGCGACAACCCGGGCGGATACCTTGCATCTATGATATCTGTTGAAGGCTGGCTGCGGGCAATGGAGCCTGGCGGAAAAATGGCACGCCTTGCTTATTCACAGGTACACAGGACTGCCGCGTAGTTCATCGAGAGGACGGTCGCAACTATGAATAGGATTCTTAGATTCTACCGACTGCCAGATTCAGAGCAACACTTGCTTATGGTGGCTCTCATTCTCGGTGCCGCCATTCGCATCGCACTCTGGATTCTTCCCTTTAGAGTAGTAAGAACAATGATATTTGAATGGTCCGACGCTTCCGCGGTTCCCTATCAGACGAACCGTAGGATAATAGAGACAATAGCATGGTCTGTAGAGACGTCCAGTCGATTCATTCCTTCCGCGACATGCCTCGTCCAAGCATTGGTTACAAAAGTCCTTCTGGATAGACGCGGCGTAAGCAACGATTTACGTATAGGCGTGGCGAAGGAGGAAGGTGGTCGTTTGGAGGCCCATGCCTGGATAGAATACCAAGGTGAGATAGTACTGGGTGCAGTGGAAGATCTGGCAAGATTCACAGAGTTTCCATCTCTCGGCAAAATCGGCATGTAATATCCTGAATCACCACATCGAGCTTTTTTGCAGTACTCAGGGAACTTTGGCGGAAAACTAAGGGTTTCCCTTATTGTGGTTTCGGGCAGTGAATGGTATTATTGATGACAATTCTCCAGATTAGAAGTCAGGCAGTCATCGGTTCATTGATAGAAGGATGACAAGCCAATCCCCATCTGATTAGGAACAGGATTTCATGCCTACTTATCAACCACCCAAGCTGATACGTTACGGTCGTCTCGAAAATGTGACGCTGACGTCCTCGTATGATCCTGGGACGACCACTACGCCACCTAGAACAACCCGAAAACGATCGGTACGTGGATGGGATAAGCGTCGTAGACGGACAACCAGGTAGTCTCGAGTTTCCAGAAATTCGCCTGAGCAGTCGAAATACCTGGGTTTCCGGATAATGTCGATCAGTGAACATGCGGGTATCCCGGGTGATGTGTATTGGATTGTAAATCAAGCATATTGTCAAAGGCATTGAGTCTTGTGCTCGACCGCGGCCTCGATAAGTATCTCTTAGTCCCCCGCTAGAGATCCACGATGGTCGCTGTAATGACTCGAGAGAGCATCTTCTGCAAAACTAAGGAGATTCTTTTTGATTCTCGGGGTTTTCCCGATTGTTTGAACTCTCGTAAATCTGTATTCTTCCCTGTATAGTCCAGTTTGTAATATCCCATGTAAAGTTATCGAACGTCCATTCACCAATGTTTGGAATGTCCCGTATGATTTTCTCAGAGTTGGAGTGTCCCGTTTTACAGGAGATCGCTGTCGTGGCCGCGCCTGATCAGGTGTCAAACGATTTAGATGGTGAAACCGTTATTCTTAATGTAAAAACTGGGCAATACTACGGTGTAACCGCCGTGGAGGCACGTATCTGGGACATGCTCCAGGCTCCCATTTCTGTGAAGGATATAAAAGACTCATTGGTGGAAACCTACAAAGTTGAACCAGCCCGATGCAAAGAAGACGTCCTTGCCTTTCTACAAGAGCTCTCCGATGAAGGATTGATAGATGTTCATGAATAAGACGATTCTTAAGGGTGAATGGCTCGATAGCCTAATTCGGGGCATAGAATGAGTGCCATTTCCTGTATAATAAACTGGGATGGTCGGCCCGTGGATGCGCGCATCCTTAAGGGCGCGAACAGTTGTGTGCAACACAGGTGCCCGGACGGCGCATGGGTCTGGGTAGATGGTGCTGTTGGTATGGCGCAGGCCGATCTATCCACGTTGCCTGAGGACGAACCCGGAGTAAAGATCGTAGCCGGACCGTTGCACATTGCTGCCAGTTGTCGCCTGGACAATCGCAGCGAGGTGGTAGCTGCACTACCGCCCGGTGTGCGCCCGGTCTCACAGTCTGATACTGCGTTGGTACTTGCTGCCTTTCAGGCTTGGGGTGAGGACTGTGCAGACCGTCTCATAGGAGACTTCGCATTTGCCATCTGGAATGAGCACACCAGATCGCTGTTTGCGGCACGAGACATATCTGGCGCACGGCAGCTCTATTATCATGACGATGGGAGCACCTTCTTCCTGGCATCAGATCGCACGCAGATCTTCCAAGACTTAAATATCCCCTTCGAAGTTAACGAAGAGCACCTCATTGAGTACTTGACCCCCATTCACCAGAGCATTACGGGTTGGGATAAGGGATTCTTCAAGAACGTGCATGCCGTTCCTGCAGGATCGAAGCTGGTAGCTAAGAACGGCAAGATTGATGTCACTCCATATTGGACCTGGCAGGAATCAGCTCCAGATCAACGGTCCCCAGGTGAAGTGCTGGAGGAGTACGCACATCGACTCGATGAGGCCGTGCGGCACCGACTTCGAAGTCGCGGCCCTGTTGCTATGGAACTGAGCGGCGGTTTGGACTCCTCTGCCGTCGCCTGTCTCGCCGCTCGAATGAGTGGTCCTCAAAGCAATCCTATCCATACATTCTCGATAGCATTCGACAGTGTCATCGAGTCCGATGAGCGACCATACATCCAGGAAGTGCTAAACCAGCATGGGGACTTGAAGCCTCACTACCTTATTGCCGACACTTTATTTGGCCCAAGATGTATGTATCCCGATTGGAAACCGGAAAGTATCATGGGTCCGTTCGATTTCTGGGTACCGTTGGCCAATCACAAATTGTATAACATGGTAGCCGAATCGGGATGCAGAGTATCGCTGAACGGAAAGAACGGTAACGAATTAAATAGCGGCGGTTATTTCGTATACTACGATCTTCTGCGAAGAAAGCAGTTCGGCGAAATACTGAAACGGTTTAAGATCGATCGCAGTCGATATGGGTGGTACGCATTGCGGGCATTTCTAGCCTATGGCATCTTTCCCATGGTTACACCTTTTCCAATAATGAACGCCGTACTTAAGGCCCGTGAGAGGCGATCTGGAACGATCTGGGATGTGCCGGAATTTATGACTAATTCGGTTCGTCAGCAAATCGTTGAAAAGGATGAGGAGCTTCGAGTAGGCTGGGCAGACAGGAATCGATTCCGCTGTCCCGTGGTTCAGAGTACGATAGAGAGTATATTTCCGCCCAAAACTGGATACACACACCAGTATGCCCAACCGGTAGAGCCGCGATATCCTTACTTTGACAGAAGGCTCATCGAGATGGTCCTCGGGATGCCTCACCAGATGAAGTGGGATGCCGAGGAGCCTCGGATTCGGATGGCTGTTCGCCGGCATCACAGGCAGGCCATGGCGGGAATCATTCCCGAGAAACTGCGGGTTGGTTATCAGGGGGTAGAGTTCACTCCGGTACTCAGGAATAGTCTCCCCCCGGCTGCAGCCCGGAAGTGGTTACAGGATTCGAGTACTGTCCACATTTTCGATCGCGGATACGTGAATCCTGAGAAGTTCATGGTAGCGGTTGAAGACAGTGAACAGCTTGCGGGATATATATCAGGTTTCTTAAGCCTGGAAGGATGGTTGCGAGCCGTCGAAAATGGGGGCAGCCTTAGACGCCTCATATCGGACACATCGACATCAAATACACGAATAGTTGAAAGCAAATCATCGGGTAGTGGTCAGCAGCCGCTCTCCCTATCCGCTTAGAAAGGAGTTGTCGCGCGCAATCGTATTCGGGGTTTTCCGGTCGGCACCAATGCCGGCACCATGGCTGTAGATGAATCACGAAAGGACAACATCATGAGTGAACATGAAGTGTACGAAATGAAGGGTTTGCGTCGGTACGGACGTATCGAAAATGTAACGCTTCAGAGCAGTTATGCGCCTCAGAGAAGAGTCAAAACCCTTCAGTCTCTAGATTACATGGGACGCGTGATTGGTCCCGTAGATACCGATGGGGATGGCGTAGGAGATACAACCGTCGGTTGGAACTAGAGGGAGAAATGCGAGTCATTTAACGGCTTGGGCCCGAAAGGGTCTGCGATGCAGAAAACCGGCCAACCGTCTAGCGGGAGGCCCCGAATACGAGTGTCGCGTACAGCAAACGAAGTCGTATCGCCGAAAATGGTGGTGCGACTTCGTTTTTATAGGCAGATAGCCTGGGAAAGCCTGCAGACATGGGTATTGACTTACGGGAGAGATTACGTTATATCGTGCGGGTGGAGCGAGCAGTAAAACTGGTCTGGGACAGTGGTCCAAAATGGACGGTCGCATCCGGAATTCTTGTCCTTATCCAGGGCGTACTGCCGCTTGCCTCCCTCTATTTGATCAAGCTGGTAATTGACGCAGTTTCGGCTGGAATGGTCGATCAGGATACGAACGATGCCCTCAGTAAGGTGATGCTGTATGTGGCGTTGGCCGGAGGGGTAGCACTTCTGAGCGCGGCCGTCAACGCGGGTGCTAGTCGCGTAAGTGATGAGCAGGGCCAACGTGTAGTGGATCATATCCAAAGCATTTTGCATGCGAAGTCGATTGAAGTTGATCTTGCATACTACGAGGATGCAGCCTACTACGACGCCCTCCGTCGGGCTCAGGCTGAGGCGCCGGTCCGACCTCTGCAGATCGTAAATGGACTGCTGGAAATTGCTCAGCAATCTGTTACGATGGTTGTCATCGCTGGATTGCTCTTCACTTTCCACTGGGCTATCACAGTCGTTCTATTCCTGGCGGTGGTGCCGGGTATCTTTGTACGCATTCTGTATGCGGATCAGATGTATGAATGGAAGCGACGCCGGACGTCCAAAGAGCGGCAGGCCACTTTTTACGACTGGATGCTTACCGGAAGCCTTTATGCAAAAGAAGTCCGACTCTTTGGACTCGGGCATCTATTTATCGATCGGTTCAGGGAGTTGCGGCGCCAACTCCGCCGGGAACGAATGGCGATAGCAACTCGCCGCACTCTCGCCGAGTTGGTCACCCAGTTCAGCGCAACCATCGCTATCTATGGTTCTTACGGGTTCATAGCATACCGAACTGTTCAGGGGGCGGCGACCATTGGTGATCTGGTCATGCTTTTCCAAGCCCTCCGGCAAGGTCAGAGTGCACTCCGCGACATGCTGATGGGAATTGCGGGTCTCTATGAAAACAACCTGTTTCTGTCAAATTTGTATGAATTCCTAGATCTCGACCGAAAAGTAGCCGATCCAGCAAGACCGATTGCGGTACCCCATCCCATGCAGAGCGGAATTGCATTGGATGCAGTGAGTTTTTCGTATCCGAACGGAACACGGAAGGCTCTGGACGATGTGTCTCTAGAGATAGCCCCTGGGGAGCACGTGGCATTCGTAGGTGAAAACGGATCCGGCAAAACGACCCTCATCAAGCTGATATGCAGGCTCTACGATCCATCAGCTGGAAAGATCACCGTGGACGGCCTGGATCTGGGATCATTCTCTATTGAAGATTTGCGCAAGGATATCAGTGTCGTCTTCCAGGACTATGCCCGCTACCCACTTTCAGTCAGGGAGAATATCTGGTTTGGTGATGTGTCCGCGCCGCAAGATCACTCACGAATAGAAGAGGCCGCACGCCAGGCTGACGCTGATGGTATCATTGCTGGACTGCCGGATGGATATGATACAAATCTGGGTAAGATGTTTGAAGAGGGTGAGGATCTCAGTATCGGCGAGTGGCAGAAAATCGCACTGGCAAGAGCATTCATGCGCGAGGCACAGATCATAGTCCTTGATGAGCCGACCAGTGCGTTGGACCCTAAAGCTGAGTATAAGGTATTCGAGAAATTTCATCAGCTGACATCGGGCCGGACCGCTATTCTGATCAGCCATCGGCTCTCTACTGTACGCATGGCGGACCGGGTTTTTGTAATGGAGAATGGCCGTGTTGTAGAGAGTGGTTCTCATGATGAGCTGATGGAAGGGAACGGCACATACGCACATCTCTTTGAGACTCAAGCTCAATACTATCGTTGAACACGGAGTCGGGAATCAGTGCGTCTGGAGTTAGGTCATGTTACCAGAAGATCGGCTTCTCTTTACCTTAACAGGCCAGAGATTTACGGATGTCCGCCGTGCCAGGGCCGTGTCAATCTGCAAGGATCATCGGATCCAATGGGACTATGTCTATGAGACCGCATTTGTGCATGGCGTGGCACCGCTGGTCGCACACAATCTGTTGAGTTGTCTGAGTGACGGACTGACTCTCCCGCACGAAATGCTGGCACGCTGGATGATGTCCCGCCAGCAGAGCATGGACATAACAAAAGCCAGGGATGAGATTCTGAGCGAGGCCCTGGCATATTTCGATGCCCGTGATATTGGTGTAATGCTGATTAAGGGCGCCGCGCTCGACCTCCTCGTTTATGACGAACCATGGTATACCCTCTCTGAAGATATAGACATCATCCTCAACGTACGGAAGCAGGATCTTACAGATACCAGTGACCAGGAAATCGTCGACCTGTTCCGGCCACTCATTGAACATGACTACTTCGAGCACCATGACCTGAATCTTAACGGGCTCTTGCCCATCGACTTCAACCAGATCTGGGATCGGGCGCAGCAGTTTGCGCACGGGGATTCCCTGGTGTTTGTGCCTTCGCCTGAAGACATGCTCCTGTCGGTATGTATAAACAGTTTTCGGAAGAGATTCTTTTCACTGAAGAACCTCTGTGATGTGACCGAAACAGTTACCTACTTGAACGATCAGGATCTGGACTACTCCCGAATCGTTCCATTGGCACGATCGTGCAAGTGCGAGAATATCGTGTATACGGCACTTTATGTAGCCGGAAAGTATATGGACTGCCAGATTCCCGAGTCGCTGCTTTCGGATCTGCGGGTAAATTCCGTGCGGTCCGCGGCGATTGCATATCTGGTGGGGCGTCAGTCCTTCTCAAATCTTGCAGAAATGCACAGTGGGAGACGGATTATGGGCCGGACAACAAGCGCCTCTGCCTTACTACCTGGCGCTGTGTATAGGTGGGACCAGATCCTTCAAAAGATGCTGTTTATCTGGCGTAGCCGCAAGCTCGCGAAGGCCGGATGGTACGATGGTATTCACAATCTCGGAACAGACCTCGGCTCCCGCCGCACCCCAACCTGAAACCTATGGAAGATCACGAATCCCTGAGGGGAAAACTGTTTTATACTGTGCGTGTGGAGCGCGCCGTCCGACTCGTATGGGATAGTGGGCGAACCTGGACCATGGTGGGTGCGGTACTGGTCGTTCTCCAGGGCGTGCTTCCATTGGCGTCACTGTACCTTATGAAGCTCATAGTAGATACGGTCTCTATCGGCCTGGAGGCAGACACCGAGGTGGCCTATAGGCAGGTTCTGTGGTATATTATCCTGGCAGGATTGGTATCGCTGATTGGTGCAGGATTGAGCTCTGTGGCCGATGTTGTGCGGCAAGAACAAAGCGAGCGAGTAGTAGACCATGTACAGAGCATTATTCATGCGAAATCTGTAGAGGCCGATCTTGAATACTATGAAAATTCAGAGTATCACGATACCCTTCAAAGGGCCCAGGCGGAGGCCATTTCCAGACCATATCAGATCGTTGAGGGGCTGATGGCGATTGGCCAGAGCGGCATTACGATGTTCGCTATGGCCGGTCTGCTGTTCACGTTTCACTGGGCGATCATGGGTGTGCTCGTTGTGGCTGTTGTTCCAGGCATTATCGTACGGATGGTTTTTGCTGGGCGCATGTTTGAGTGGCAGAACAAGCGTACCTCCACGGAGCGCCGCGCCGATTACTATGATTTCCTACTCACGGGCGCCGAATTTGCCAAGGAAGTGCGCCTATTTGATCTTGGCTCTGTATTCATAGGACGCTTTAGGGATCTTCGTCGGAATCTGCGGCGCGAAAAGCTGACTATAAACGCCCGGCGATCGCTCTTTGAGTTCGTGGCTCAAGGAAGCGCCACGGTAGCAGTTTTTGGGTCCTATGCCTTCATTGCGTATCGTACCGTTCAAGGCGTCATTTCGGTAGGGGATCTCGTGATGCTCTTTCAGGCAATGCGCCAGGGACAGGGCGCGCTTCGTGAGATGCTATCCGGTGTCGCCGGTTTGTATGAAGACAACCTATTTCTGACCAACCTCTATCAGTTTCTGGACCTAGAAAAGAAGGTCATGGAACCGGAACGACCAGAATCGGTACCCCGGCCGTATCTGGATGGTATTGTCCTTGACCACGTTGGCTTCAGCTATCCGAGCAGCACCCGCCAGGCCCTGAGCGATATTTCCATGGTGATTAAACCGGGTGAGCACGTAGCACTGGTCGGCGAAAATGGTTCAGGCAAGACGACCCTGGTTAAGTTGCTGTGCCGACTCTACGATCCCACGGACGGATCGGTGGCAATCGATGGTGTAGACCTCAGGGCCATCAACTCCGTGGACTGGCGGAAAGAAATGAGCGTGGTCTTTCAGGATTACGCACAATATGACATGACGGCAAAGGAAAATATCTGGTTCGGTAATGTCGCTCAGGAACCAGATCAGGATCGAATCGAACGGGCCTCCCGGCAGGCGGACGCTGATGAGATAATCTCCCAGCTCCCGTCCGGGTACGACACGGTCCTCGGGTATCTCTTCGAAGAAGGCGAGCAGCTCAGCATTGGGCAGTGGCAGAAGATCGCGTTAGCCAGGGCGTTTCTGCGTGAATCACAGATCATCGTGTTGGATGAGCCTACCAGTGCGCTTGATCCACGAGCCGAGTTTCGCGTGTTTGAGAAATTCCACGAATTGACCAAAGGCCGTACGGCAGTGCTGGTCAGTCATCGGTTGTCTACGGTCCGTATGGTGGATCGCGTTTACGTTATGGATCAGGGAAGCATCTGCGAGTCCGGATCGCACGAGGAGCTTATGGCCCAGGGAGGGCTGTACAAACAGCTGTTTGAGACTCAGGCTCACTACTATCGTTGAGACAGTAGAAGGGGTTCAAATTACTCCCTGTTTCCAATTATGACAAAGCTTGTAGCTTTGGAGACAGTCTGACCCGTGGCGAGATCCCTCATCGTCATAGTCATGGCATACTCGCCCTCGGGGAGATCGCTCGTGTCGAGGGCGGCATACCGCTTTTCTACCGGCGTTGATCCCCCGTCTTCAAACATGAGAAGAATAGGATCGTCTTCAATTTCTGATGGCTGCTCTCGGTCTCTCATAATACGCCCCTTGGGTGTAATCTCGTAAATAGTCTCAAATCGGGTATCACCGACCTCGTCAACCGTCAGGTTGTATATCTCATAGTAAACATATACAGGCTGATTGCGCTGGAATAGGTGGCCCGGATTCGGGGCAATTTGGAATCCACCACGTACAAACTGTCCTGCGCCATCGTCTTTCTCAATAAAGCTTGAGAGCTTTAGATCGCTCACTAACAGGCTGTCGCCGCTGTAGTCGGACACCTCGGTGCTCTTCTTGAACACGCCCACAAGTCGTGTGGCCTCGTCCTGTAGCTCGACACCTGTTTCAAAAATGCCAGGTGGCGCTTCAAAGGAGACCGCGACACTATGGAGTGCCACGTTGTTATTTCGCCGCACCTGTGGCCTCGTAGGCCGTTCAATGGGACCGAAACGCTCGGCGTGAGCAATTATCGGAGTCAGGTCATCGTCACGTAGCGTTACGCTATTTTGAAGCCACGTCCGCAGACCCATTCCATCCTGTACGGAACCAAATTGCCAGCTTGGAATACTGTAGGTCAACTCCACGTCAGTCTTTCCACCTACTCCTCGGAACGTTACGGTGTCGAATACGAACTGAAGCAAGTCACCTCCAAAATCATGGCGGTAATCCTCAGGGGTTTTCGCGATAAGTAGCTCCGCTACCGTTTCAGGATGGAAACGTTCCTGGCGGGCACCACCCGTCAAACTGACAAGAGCCGTGGGATCCATCATAATATCAGGATAGTCGAACTCGCCGTTTCCACGCTGGTCTACGAAGAAGAACTCCAGGCCATGCCGTACATATACCCAGCTTTCCGTGGCATGAGCGCCGCGTGCCCGCAGCCGATATCGGAACTCGCGGTTCAGGTCACGCACAGCGTCCACGTCTGCCTTTCCGGTCGGCATGATAAAATCATGCTCGGAGACTGGCACATTCGGTCCAGCTCCTAGCTCTCGAACTGAATTGAGATTGACGCCGCCACCCGACATAAATGCATCTGCTTCATTTGATCCACCCAGAAATCGCTGTCTATCATCAGCATCCCCATACCGGATATACATCTCCCCTCGCCGATCCCAGGGGGCTTTGCCTGCGGAAAAGTGAATTCGAGAGAACATGACGCGTCTATAATGCTCTAGTAAACGCTCATTGACTACCGTTGCTGGATTCGGATCCCGTGAGGCCCAGTAATTACGATTGAGTATCTCCCGTTCCTCCCTCTCCGCATTTAGAATTCTCTGATATACTTCCGGGGGAGACGCAAATTGGATATCCGCGTAGTACGCACGTTCCCCCGCACCGATAGCGCCGATATAGTTTCGATATTGGATATCTGCGCCCGCGTAATCTTGTTGACTATGAAGATGTGATGCCGCCATCTGTGCTCTGACGGTATGGAAGCGATCTGCAGCATCAGATCCGTGGAGAGCGATGAGCTGATCTATCATCTCCAGCCCCTCCCTGTGACGTCCCAGAATATAGGTCACGTGTCCCAGCCGTGTCAGCGCTTCACCATGCGCCGGCGCCACAGTCAGCTGCTTGAAGTAGAAGAAGAGGGCTCGGTCGTACTCCCGAAGCGGGTATTCCGAAGACAGTCCCAACTGGTAGTACGCGTCAGGGTGTTGAGCATTCAGGGCTACCGCTTTTTGAAAGTAGTCCCGACCATCCATGTCAGCGCCGATAATCCGCCCCTGACCGTTGGCGCTGACAAATGTCATCCCGAGGTAGTACTGAATCTGTGCATCGTCGGGAGCCCGTTTGGCAGCACTTCGCAGCATTTCCCGGGCATCCATTTTTCGGTTTGGCTTGCGCAAGTAGACCAGGCCCACACCGAGGTACCCCTGCGCCCAGTCGCTTTCGATGCGTGTGGCTCGTTGGAACTGTTTGAGAGCCTGGTCGTCCATGTCTTGCTTGTAAAGCGACATACCGAGCCAGTATCTGCCTACGGCTGAATCATCGTCCTCGCTCACCGCCTGGCGAAAGAGAATCTCGGCTTCAGAATAACGTTCTGAGAGATACATGGCCCGGCCAGCCTCTAAATAATTGTCAATGCTGGCACTCAGTGGTTCCTGGGCCATTACGATAGTACCCGTGAATAGTAGGACGGCACTACCGACAACTGGTAGGCATATGTCTATGAGCAAGTGGGCAGCCCGGGTCATTTCGCCACCCGAAACATCTGACCCTGTGACACGGTCGCGCCACTAGTCAGATCTGTCACAAAGACCTCGAGCCGGTAGTTGCCCAGGGTCAGATCGGATGTGTCAATCGCTGACACCCAAGAGGTCATGGGTGACTCACTGCGTTCCTCGAACATGAATGTTACCACCTGTTTTTGGCGAGCACGTCTGAATATGGTCTCGGCCCTGGAGAGCATCCGCCAGATTATATTGCGGCTTGTCATGGATTCTTCACTGGGGTGTAAACTCACTTGAACCTGAAATCGCGCCAGGCTGTCCTCGCCTAAGGATAGATCGTAGAGTTCAAAGTAGAAATGCAAGGGAGTTGCACGGTAAAATAACCGGGTAGGATTAGGGGCCAATCGGTCAGGTAATTTCATATCAATGGCACGATCCTCGACCTCCCGAGCCATTTCAATAGCCAGACGAATGCCACTCATTTTGACACCGGCACGGGAGAAATCAGGCACTACAACCGAGTCGCGCAACACGCCGTACAGCCCGTATTGTCTATCATGTGCCTGCGCAGCCATCCAGTACGCACCAGGATCGGCACGAAGCTCCTGTACGGCGATAGCTGAGATAGTGCCTCTATCGTTACCGGCCACGAAGAGAGGAGACCAAGTAGAATCTACGACGGTGCGGTCCCATTCGGGGCCATAAAGCACCGCACCGAGGTCAAGTGCTCGGTCTACCATTCCAGCCTCTGTTATTCCTGTTTCTTCCCGCGAAACACCATAGGCCAGCTCAAGTACTGCATCGCCGTTCGCATCCCTGAACGCTACAGGGTCCACGTGGATTTCAAGTGGCGCGCCAAGTTCACGGGGTATGTGCAGAGATGGCGTCCTCTCGATGGTCTGTCTGGCCACAAAATAGGGATGGTCATAGTTGATACCGTCGCCCGCAAAAATGGGCGGAAAGTCGTAGCGGCGTGAAAATTGCCGATTCTCGAAATACAAGGTCATTGGCACGTGGACATATACCCATGATTCACCCCAGTTTCGCATGGAGAGCGGCGTGGAGCCCGTCTCCATATTCTCGGTGATTCCGCTACCGAATTCCACGTGGTCAGGCAAGCCGTATCTGACTACAATATCGCCACGGCGATCCCAGGGAAACACGCCCTTGCTTGTGAAGGACTGGCGGGCGTACGCCACACGACCGTAGTGTTCGATCAATCGCTCATTCACCTCGGTAACCGGTACCGGGTCCCTCAACGCAAAGAAATCCCGCCATTGAACGGCCTGATCACTCTCATTGGCCTTGTCGTATTCGGCAGCAGACTTCCGGTTCACGAATGTGCCAAAGTCCCTATAGATTTCCTGCTCATTCTCAGGAAGTTTGGGGACCACTCGTTCAAAGATCTCTTCGGCCAGAACCCACTCCTTTGCGCGCCAATAGGCGATTCCAAGATCCAGGAGCCGCACCACGTTATCCGGCTCAGCCCGGGCCAACCCCTCTAGAGACCTGATTGCAGTAGCGTGGTTGCCCAATCGACTGTTCAGTGTGGCCAGGGCATGCCTCGCTTCCACATGCGCGGGATTGCTTTTCAACTGTCTATCAAAGGCGGCCATGGCACTCATCACGTTGAGCGCCTTACCCTCGAAGGGCAAGCTCATAGTGTAAAAGGAATCTGTCTTGTTTGGGATGTAGCGGTTTTGAATCGATTCACCCTCGTATAGTTTACCGAGTCGATAGGAGGCATCAAAGTGCCGGGGAGAGAGTTCGAGCGCCCGATTGAATGCGTTCCTGGCTTTGTCCACGTAGGGATGTTCTGCTACGGGACCGCGGCTCATGAGGGTGAGATACGCCAGACCTGTGAGATAGTGTGCTTCCGCATCAAGGGGGCTAATCTGTGTGGCCCGGTGCAGCACATCAAGCGCCTCAAATGCCCGATTTCGTTCTTTCAGGTAGACTGCTCCCAAAGCCCTTAAAACACGGCTCTCAGCTGACCTAAGCCCCCCCAGATCTATGAATTCCTTCCTGGCCGCGGGGTAGTCACTCATCTGATATAGGCTCATACCAAGCCAATAGTGGGCATCCTGCAGGGACTTGTCTACGCGAATGGCCGATTTGAACGAACTAAGGGCCGATTCATAGTCTCCCTCGGCATATTGACGTGTACCCATGTCGTAAAGAGAGCTGGCGCTCTCCTGTGCAGGGGATGCCGGCGGTTGGAGCAGTAGAAGGGCAAACAGGAAGCAGGATGTTTTGTGCATATTGGCCGTACCTGTAGCTGGTGGACGGACATTCAGGTAGTGCTCACTTGCTTTTGTTCAATGCTTTCATCTCAACCTGTGATTCCTCTTCGATCACCGGTCTTCTCCCGTCGTCGACAATAATGAAATCTCTACTTCTTGATATGGTCTGTCCGGTGAGAAGGTCAGTGATTGTGAGCTGTACCGTGTACTTGCCTGATGGGGAATCTCCAGTATCTACAGACGTGTAGAGGTATTCATCTGATTTAGTACCCTCTCCGTCGTATGATATCAAAACGGTCCTGCTATCTTCATCTTCCTTCCGAACAAGACGCCCGAATCCGGAGAGAATACGCCAGACTATGTTCATCTTCTGTTCTTTCATGGAGATTTCAAGATCGGTACGATAGCGGGTGCGGCCATCGGAATCCATGGGGAGGTTGTAGATCTCATAGTAAAAGAAAACCGGTTGGGAGCGCTGGAATAACCGTGACGGATTGGGTATGATCTTGTGGCCGTGACGCACAAAGGCTCCGTCGTCACTCCGAGGCGTGACCCCCAATGCCAGTTTGATGTCGCTTAGATTGAGGTCATTACTACTGTAATCCCAAACGGTTAGGGGTGTTTCGTAAATGCCGATGCGCTGAGATATAGAATCTCGGATACCGACTGAGGTACGGTAGGATCCCGGAGGCGCTGGCAAAGAGAGTGACGCCGTCCTTACGACGGTTTTGGCGCTTCTCTTGGGCACTTCGGTGGGTGGACGCTCCACGGGCCCAATGTTCCTCATTGTCTCCGTGACCCTTCGAAGTTCCTGATCTCTCAATACCACAAAACTCTTGAACCAGGTGCGCTCCCCTTGACCATCCGACACGTGGCCGAGTTGACGAGCGGGGACGGTGTAGGCCAGTTCGACCTCTGTATCGCCGTTCTCACCGCGATAAGTCACTGCGTCAAATATGAACTCGAGTGGAGCTCCGCCATAGTCGTAAAAGTATCCCTCCGGCTGTTGTGTGATCAACTCAGTTGCAATTGTTTTCGGGTGGAAACGATTTACCCTCGGATCCGTCGTGAGTGGTGGGAATTCAAACTTACCGTTTCCGAAACGATCGGAGAAAAATAGCTCGATACCATAGGGCACATACACCCAGCTCTCCGTGAAACCTCGCTCGTCGGGTGTGTACCTCAATTGACGATTGACTTCGCGGATAGACTCAACTTTCGCATCTTTGGTGGGAAACGGCTGCGCCACATTCTGACGGTTATCCGGTTCTCCGAATCGAACATAGATGGCTCCACGTTGATCCCAGGGAAACTGAGCCGACGCGAAGTTGGTTCGT
The DNA here is from genome assembly GCA_018667995.1 of Candidatus Latescibacterota bacterium. GTDB lineage: Bacteria > JAAXHH01 > JAAXHH01 > JAAXHH01 > JABIQT01 > JABIQT01. The sequence goes on along the minus strand of JABIQT010000051.1, from coordinate 20,727 downwards.
GCATAGAGAACGCGACGATAGTGCTCTACCAGGCGCTCGTTGACCAACGTCGAGGGATCCGGATCGCGTGCAGCCCAGAATTTTCGCCACATTTCCGATTTGTCGAATTCTCCTGCCTCCTCAAACAGTAGCGCGGTTTCTACAGAGGCTACGAAAGTCAGATCCTTGTAGAGGGGTTGTTCCTCGGATCCAAGACCATCAACGAACTCCTCATACATTATATGGGCTTCAGCAAAGTCCTTTACGTTGCTTAGAGCTAGCGCATACATCTGTGCACGCACGGACTGAAGCCCTGCATTGTCTTCGGAGCCGGGCAGCATCGCTATTTGATCCATCATGGCGGCCCCCTCATCGAATCTTCTTGTGCGCATCAGGCAACCCGCCAGATGTTCGAGTGCCTCGACGTGATCGGGCGAGACCAGAAGTTGGTTGAAAAAATACGGGATAGCCTCTCGGTAGTTCTTGGATGGCGATACTTCGTAGGTCAAACCGAGATGAAAGTATGCCTGGCCATGTTGCGGATCGATTTCAATGGCCTTTCGGAAATGGGGTCTGCCGTCGATGCCGTGCTCGCGCCGTCTTCCAAACGTGCTAACGTACGTCATTCCCAGATAGTCCTCGATGTCCGCATTTTCTGGGTCGATCCTCCCGGCTCGCCGAAATGCCTCCCGCGCGTCCAGCCGTTGCCGCTCAAGTCTCAGGTTCGCACGACCTACGCCAATGTGAGCATCAACCGATCTACTGTCTAGCTTTACGGCCTTCTCAAACGATTTAAGAGCCTCGCGATTGAGGTCCAGCTCGTATTGAGCCCTACCCAGAAATACATGGGCAGGGGAGGATTTGGGATGCAGGGCTATGGCTCTTTCATAGGCCTCACATGCCTCAACGTAGAGTTCCTGATCATGCAGTTCCTGTCCAACAGCCATTTGTTCCGAGAATCCGGACGAAGACAAGGACTGTGCCAGAACATTGACTGTAATACCCAGCAAAACGAAGGCACCCATGAGATGTGTGCAACACCTGAATCTATTCATAGTCGCCTATTAATCCTCGCTCGGGGCCACAGTGAAGTCTATCGATTTGGATGCCGTGGCCATTCCGCCGAGATCGGTGATTTCAAGCGTCAGCGTATACACTCCGCTGGGAGAATCTCCAAGTTCTATAGACTGGTACTGGTAGGCATCAGGGCCCGAGGCTTCATCCTCCGCAACAACAACGACAGATTGGGTGTCGTCGTTGCGTGAAATAGCTCTGCCGATAGTCGAGAGGATGTTTCCTATAAACCCTTTCGTCTTGTCGTTGGCGGCGATAGTCAGCTGGGTACGGTAATGTGCTTCACCCGATTCCCCCTGCATGAGATTATAGATCTCATAGTAGAAAAAGACAGGTCTGTCACGTCTGAACGTCCGAGCTGGGTGTGGTACTATCTGCAGACCATGGCGCACAAAAGTACTCGATTCCGCCGTTGGCTTAATGGAGGATGCGAGTCTGATATCACTGAGCTGGAGAGAATCCTTTGTATAGTTGACAGCGTCCACCGGCAGTTTGTAGATACCGACGCGGTCCGTCGCCCTGTCGCGTACTGTGAGGGCCGAATGATAGGAGCCGGGAACGACGGAAGCAGCAATTCGCGAAGTCTGGTACGTTTCGGACGCGATATCGAACGATCTGGCGGAGAGCGGACGCTCAATAGGACCTATAACTTTGCCAAGCTTTAGCACGTGTCGGTAATTCGGATCACGCACTACGACATTTCCATCTAGCCAGGAGGTCATTCCATGCCCGTCACCGGCGTGCCCTAGCTGGGCATTGGGAACGCTAAAGGCTATGTCCAGCATGGTGCGCGAGTCCGTGTCCTTGAAGGTGACAACATCGATTGCGAGATCAATAGGGCCTTCGCCGAAATCGAATCGATAGTCTTCCGGAACGCGGTCTACCAGCCTGTTTGCGGACTGCCTCGGTCCGTACGACGCTAGATTACCAAACTCATTCATAGGAAGCGGAAATTCATACGTTTCACGGCCCATCTGGTCCACAAACAACAGTTCGAGGCCGTAAGGCACGTAAACCCAGCTCTCGGTCTTGAAGGCGATTCCTACGCCGCTTGAGAGGCCGCCAGTACCAACGTTGAGCCGGTAGGGATTGGTCGACCGAACGACGTCAACCCGATTGTTGCCTGAAGGAAATGGAGGCACGCTCCCATCTGCAAAGAACACTCTTCGTCTATCGTCTGGTTCTCCATACCGGATATAGATCTCACCACGCCGATCCCATGGATGTTGCCCCCTGGAAAAGTGCGTACGGGAATAGAGTACCCGCCGGTAGTGTTCCACAAGTCTCTCGTTCACCTGCGTCGAAGGGTCCGGATCACGGGAGGCCCAATATATGCGCCACCGTTCTTCTTTATCCGACTCCGAAAACACCGCCAGATCTAACCGCTGGCTATCGTTGTCTAGAAACGCCAGATTTTGGTAGAGGTGCCGCTCTTTCGGTTCGAGGCGGGCCAGATAGGCTTCGAAGGACTCAAAGGACTTTTCGAAATCGTCCGACTGTAGTAGCCCGGCAGCCGAGAGCTTGTTTCGTACCTTCCCCAAGCCCGGTATTCCTTCCTCGCCGAATCTGGCTGACAGCTGCTCCACCATAGTCAATCCTTCGTCAAACAGACCCGCTTCCAACGAGCACGAACCCAGCAATGAGAGTGCATCTGGATGATCTGGATTGACCACTATCTGACGAAAATAAAGGGGAATGGCCTTTTCATATTCGCGAGATGGAAATTCATAGGATCGGGCGAGCTGATAGTAGGCGTCGGGGTGTTGCGGATCGAGATCGATCGCCCGCTTGAAGTATCGCTGCCCATCCTTGTAGGCACCGTATCCGCGGGATTTTGCCAGTGAATTCTGCCCGATATAAGATAGGCCCAGATAATACTGGAATTGTGCATTGTCTGGATCGAGTTTTACAGCCCGCCGTAGCTCCACACGCGCGTCAAGGCGCCTATTTTTCTTCCGAAGCAATACCAGACCAACACCGGCGTGTCCTCCGGCCATTTTTCGATCCAGCTTTATGCTTCGCTGAAATTGCCCAAGCGCGTCCTCATTCTTGTCCTGCTGATACATGGCCATGCCAAGTAAATAGTGGGCTCTGGCCGACTGCGGAGCCGATTTCACAGCATCCTGGAAAGCAGCCTGAGCTTCCTTATAACGGCGCTCAGTGTAATGTGATTGGCCAGTTTCGATTGAAGCTAGAGGATCGGTGCTTTGAGGACGCCAAACGGCGGATGCAAAAGCGGGGAAGACGAGCGTGGCGCAAATGCTGGCCAGTAGCAGATGTGGCATAACGGAATTCATGATACGATCCAGAATGAAACTCGGATAACATTTATTTTGCGATAACGAAGTCCGTCTCGCTAATGTCCGCTTCGCCAGTCTGCCTGTCAGTAACCGTCAGCGTCAGCGTGTACGGTCCGGGCGGAAGATCCGAGGTGTCGATTGATGTATGCCTGAAATCATCAGTAAGCAGGCCTCCATCCTCATAGGCAAGATCGACGGCCTGGTCGTTTGAAGATCGTGTGACGAGACGGCCGATATCCGTCAGAAGCTGCCAGGCAAAATTGCGCTGTTCTTCTTTAGCGGCAATGGTCAAGCCGGTATCGAATTCAGTTTGACCACTGCCGTTCTGAGTCAGATTGTAGAGCTCAAAGTAAATATAGATGGGTTGGGCTACCGCGAAGATATGCACTGGATGGGGAATGATCCGGAGTCCGTTTCGCGAGAAAGGCCCCGGATCGGCGGATTCTGAAATAGCTGCGGCGAGCTTTATATCGCTAACGTGGAGGTTCGCTCCACTAAAGTCCTTCACGGTAAACGGCCGCAGAAAAATCCCAATGCGCTTTGTCGTGGAGTCCTTTACTGCAAGGGCGGACCTGTATGTCCCCGCTGGCGCCGTAAACGAGAATCCCGCAGTCCTGAGTTCTACTCGGTCCTTACCAGGTCTGCTCATGGGACGGGCGACCGGACCGGCCAGGGCTTGTGAACCTGCCACATAATTTCGACCTGCGTCTTGAAGGGCTACCCGGGAAGCGAACCATGTTTCCATCCCACTGCCATCGGAGGCAATACCCATTTGATCTGTAGGTACGCTGAAAGCGACCTCGACCTCGGTCTGATCGTCATTGCCCCTGAATGCAGCGAGATCGTATACGAAATTGAGGGGGTCGCCACCGTAGTCAAAATCGTAGGCCTCAGGTTTTTGCTTAATCAGGGAGGCTACCCGTTGTTTGGGCGTGGACATGAATCGGAAACCAGGACTCCTGGCGAATCCGGAGCTCCCCGGTACCGAGGGTAATTGGGTAGGAAGGAGTGGGTAATCATACGAACCATCGTTCATCTGATCCGTGAAGAACAGCTCAAGATTGTAAGGTACATAAACCCAGCTCTCTGTGGCAAAAGCGTTTGCCCGTGTCTCATTGCTTGATCGGGCAAGAAAGCTATCAAAGCCACCGGAATCCTCGGACCAGGGAGAAGCCCCATTCGAAACCTGCAACTGATACTGGTAACGGTTGGTTTCACGAACGGCATCAACCTGAGAGTCGCCCGAGGGCATATAGTTTTCCATAACGTTGGATCCAGTGCGGAAAACGAACGACTGACGATCATCAGGTTCGCCATATCGAATATAGATCTCTCCACGGGTATCCCATGGCTCTTTGCCATCGGAGAAATTCCGTAACGCGAACATGACCCGTCGGTAATGCTCCGAAAGACGCTCGTTTACAGCCGTCGTAGGATCCGGATCCCGAACGGCCCAAAATTGACGCCATGTTGCCTCTTTCTCATCATCCGTGAGCTGACCGTATTTTTTCACGATATCCGGTTCAGCCACGAGAGAGATATCTCGGTATCGTCTAAATGCTTCGGGATCATGGTCCTTTATGACAATCAGGTACGCCTCCAGCGCCTTCAGTGCCTCTGGCTCGCGCCGAAGTCCAAGATAGACATAGGAGTCCAGCTGAGCCGATAGGCCTACCACGAGTGGGTGTGTCTTACCACCGTGCAGTTCCGCCAGCTTCTGGAAATGTTCGACGCCCTCTTGAAATCGTTCCGTTGCTATGCTTGCGTCAGCAAGAGCGAGCAGAGCTTCCGTATGCTCGGGGTTAATGGAGGCCTGTTCCACGAAGAAGGGGATGGCACTATCAGGATCTTTCATGAGCTTAATGTACAGACGGCCGATTCGGTAGTGGGCATCGGTATGCTGTGGGTCAAGCGATATGGCCTTCTTGAGAGGCCAATACTGATTCTCGAATACTTTCTTTACTTTCCCTCGCCGAAGCTCGGCCAACTTGACGTTCTCGTCGCGTGCGAGCGCCAGGTAGTAATGCGCGTTCGCTGTTTCAGGATTGGCTTTTATGGCCTTTTCAGCCGACTTTCGCGCATCTTTCTTCTTGTCCATCCCGAGATAGATTTGCGCTAGCACCACATGGGCGTCTACGAAGTCCCGGTCCAGTTTCACGGCCTTTTTAAGACTTTTGACCGCTTCTTTACTTTCACCTTGGGCGTGAAGAGACAACCCAAGCCAGTAATGGGGTGTTATTCGTTTTGAATCCTGTTCAATGATCATTCGGAAGACAGCCGATGCATCTTCGAATTGGCCGTCCTCAAAGAGGGTCTTGCCCCGTTTGATCGACACTTCTGGCTGTTGGGCGGCTATCGACAGAATACTGGCCAGGTAGACCAGTGCAACCACGAACGCACGTATGGAGTAGGATTGTATCATCTTAGTCTGATTTCGTTTAAGGAGAGCCCTCAGGCTCCTTGTCCTTGATAACACGGATATCCAATGCCTTGCCGGGCTGTTCCTCATACCACTTTTGGCGGTCGTTAGTTACCACAAATTCCCTGGATTTCGATGTAGAACGGTCGGTGCTCAAATCGGTAACTGTCAAGGTCAACACGTACCGTCCAGAGCTGGTATCGCCCGTATCGATGGATGTGTATTTAAACTCGCTGGAGGACTCGCCTTCGTCCTCAAAGAGCATTGAGACCGACTCGCGGTCGTCCGATCTTCTGATCAGGTTTCCCAGCTCGGAAAGAAATCGCCAGACGATATTACCGCTTTGTTCACGAGTGGACACTTCAAGTTCCGTCCGGTATCTTGACTGTCCCGTGACATCTTTCTTCAGATTATATATCTCGTAATAGAAGCTGACTGGCTCTGAATTCTGAAATATCCGGGCCGGATTGGGTTCAATGTGCAGTCCATTTCTGACAAACGGTCCTACATTGTCCGCGGGCACAATGCTACTTGCGAGTCGGATATCACTCAGAGCGAGTTCGGTCGCGGAGTAATCTGGCACATGCAGGGATTGCTGAAAAATACCAATTCGTCGCGTAGCTTCATCCCTGACTTCTACTGCTGAATTGTAGTCGCCGGGCGGCACTTTGAGTGAGACAATGGCCGTATGCAGATCTACGCCAAGTGCTTTCGTTTTTCCTGCGGTGAGTGGTCGCTCAAGAGGTCCGATCCTGGTTGATCTGTTTGCGGCTCTATTAAAGTCATGATCGCTGAGAACCAGATGACTGTCAAACCAGGTCTTCAAGCCCTGGCCATCGGAGACGGACCCCAACTGCCAGGCGGGTACGGAATAAGCGAACTCGAGAACGGTTTCACCTTCAATTCCGCGGTAGGTGACCAGGTCGTAGAGATAATCCAGCGGTTGCCCGCCATAATCAAATTGATAGGACTCGGGGTTCGTGCGAATCAGCCTCTCGGCCATCTTCTGCGGATGGAATCGGCTCTGTATACTGGACTCTTCGATCTCAGTTTCATGTATCCCAAGAGGATAGTCGAATTTGCCCTTTCCCAGTTGATCCACAAAGAACAGCTCAAGATCGTGTGCTACGTAGACCCAGCTTTCGGAAACAAAGACGAGTCCCTGGGTTTCGTTGCCCGCACGACTGAAGAATTGCGCCATATCCGGTACGGCCGATTGAGCATCGGACCGGGCATCACCATCCGGATCGACCATTTTTCGGTTGACCAGGTTCCCCCATGGAGATCCTCCGTTGTCAACCTTGAGGCGGTATCGCATCAAATGGTTGCGCTCGCGAATAGCGTCGATTGACGCGTTGCCAGTGGGTCGAAAAACCGCCTGGACTGACTCGCCTGCACGAAGGAGAAAGTGCTGCAAGTCATCGGGTTCTCCATATCTGATGTAGATATCGCCACGTCGGTCCCAAGGTTGTTGCCCCCTGGAGAAGTACTCCCGTGCATGCGTAACACGTCGGTAGTGCTCGACCAGCCGTTCGTTAACTACCGTGGCTGGATCGGGATCCCGCGATGCCCAGAATTTCCTGACTACCTCTTTCTGAGTTGCATCATCCGCGCTCACATAATCCGCTATCTCCTGTGGCGTGGCCACATATCTCAGGTCTGTGTAGAGTGGCCTTTCCCGGGCATCCAGGCCGTAGATGAAAGATTCATAGAGTTTGGCCGCCTTTTCGTATTCCCTCTCGTCCTGTAGAAGAGATGCCTCAAGTTGCGCTATAAGGACATTAGAGTAGGTAGGCAGCGCGTCACCGTGTATGTCCTTCAGTTGGTTGAGCAGGTCGAGTCCTACTCGGTACTGCTTAGTAAGAAAACTGCATTTTCCAAGATGCGAGAGGGCATCCCGGTGGCCTGGGTTCACCGACAGTTGTTTGTAGAAAATAGACATGGCACGGTTATAGTCCCGCGACGGGTATTCGAACGAAAGTGCCAGTTGGTAATAGGCGTCTGGATGCTGCGTGTCACGTGCCGCGGCCTGCTGAAACGCATGGCGCCCCTGCATCACATAGAGTGGCGCCGCTGGGTCACGGCGACTCTGTTCAAGGTATGATAGGCCGAGGTAGTAATAAACCTGCGCGTTGTCGGGATTGTGCTTGAGGGCCTCTTTCATGGTCTGTCTGGCATCTATCATGCGATTCTTCATCCGCATATAGGTCCGTCCCAAACCCACGTATGCATCAGCCAAAGTTCGATCTCTTCGGATGGTCTCCTTGAAGTACTTCTCGGCCTTACCGTTATCTCCCTGGGCGTAATAGGCCATGGCGAGCCAATAATTGGCCGAAGCTGATTTCGGCTTGAGGGAAACGGCTTCAATCAGTACAGTTTTTGCCCCATCGGAGTCATCTTGCGCTAAGAGACGCTGGCCACGATCAATCAAAACCTGGAATGGATCGGTGGTTTGCCCCAATACCTGATTAGCCGGAATGATCACCAGTATCAAGAACAGTATTGGCAAGATGCAAGGGCAGCGTTCCCGATGAAAGGTGTGAGTTCTGGCATACATAGGCAACCTCCGCTCTACACAACGGCTATAGATATTAAAGGAGTTATTTAAATCGGGATATGGTTCGTAAAGAGTACACCACCCGTATGTGGGAATAACGGAGTCGGCGGTTCAGGTACTCTCAAGGCAATATCGAGGGGAATATTGGGGCTGTCAAGCGGATTATCCCACCGGTAGCGCCGGTACAATCAATCGAGAATCACTTCAATTTCGTGGGGTCTGTATCGCTTGATTGCCCCATCATTCCTCGCACCGTATTCAGGAATCGCTCATAGGGGGTCAGTTTTGCCGCTATGGGCTCAGAAGATAGATCCTGCGATTCTGGTGGCACCGCTATCTGCACATTGAAGAAGGTGGCACGTTCGTTGCCTTGAAAGCTGAGACGAAGTTCGGCTCCACTTTGTAGACAAAGTACTGCGCACATTACGTCTAAACGGGGGTTTAGGTCGATAGCAACGTTCGGTCCCTCGCTTCTGATCTTTTCCACCAGTGCTGAATTAGCCAGACCACTCCATCGTCGGTTATCGGCACGGATGTCCACCACGCGGACAGTAGAGCCGAATTCTGAGCAGAAATCCATTGAATCCGTCGTGCATGCTATTGTAATGGACCGGGCTTTCAGACAGTCTATCAGCTGAGGAATTATCAGAGCAGCATTCTTGGCTTGATCATGATCAGCCGGCAGACAGATGAACAGGCGGTCTGTTTCCTGAAGAGCTTCCGGAAATCCGACCATTTCCCGTCGCCGCCATCGTCGCCACCAGTGATAGCCTCGAAGTACCACCCGTTCCCGAAATGAAATCATAAACATGGCTACAGTGTAACACCCCCGCCAAATGGTGTCAACTATGATCTATATTCAGCGTAATCTACGATGTATAAATGACTTGACCGCCCTAACCTATTGTGCTATATGTAAATGAATTTCAGGCACTAACAACCGAAAAATACCGGTTAATTCAGAGTGGTAAATATGTGTAGCGATGACACTGAGACAGCACCAATTCTGCCGGCGGTATCCGATGATTGGCGAACGGGATATGTGTCGATAGTCGGGCGGCCGAATGTCGGCAAATCAACGTTGATGAATGCGCTCCTCGGTGAGCAATTATCCATCGTCACGGCAAAACCTCAGACGACACGTCAACGGATCCTGGGCATTCTCTCTGAACCGGGTTTGCAGATCGTATTCATGGATACCCCTGGGCTGTTGGAGCCGGAGTACAAGCTTCAGGAATTCATGCAGCGGTCTGCAGTACGGACTATTCATGAGTCGGATGTAACGATAGCAATGGTCGATGCCTCACGAGCGCTTCGTGACCTTGATCGAGACATTATCGGCCACATAAAGGGCAGTTCCGGTCCCGTCATTCTGGCTATCAACAAGATAGACAGGATCAATAAGGAACGGGTGCTGCCCCTTATAGAGAAGGCCTGTCAACGCTTTCAGTTTGCAGAGCTCATTCCGATTTCTGCATTGAACAACGATGGTCTTGACGAACTCCTTAAAGCCGTGACGGAACGTCTCCCAATCGCACATCCGATGTATCCGCCAGATACGCTTACTGATCAGCCGGAACGGTTCTTTGTAGGTGAGATCGTTCGCGAGCACATATTCACGACACTACACGATGAACTTCCCTATGCCTGTGCTGTGACTGTAGATGATTTCAAAGATAGAGAGAACGGAAAGACCTATATCCACGCGACAATAGTGGTGGAAAAGACTTCGCAGAAGGGGATTATTATCGGTAGTAAGGGGCACACCCTCAAGAGAATCGGGACTGGTGCCAAAGTCAGTATAGAGACTTTCCTTGGGCGACCAGTCTATCTGGATCTGTGGGTAAAAGTTTTGCCCACCTGGCGCAAACGTGAGAACGATCTGAAAAGGCTCGGTTATCAGTAAATACTGCTTGTGGGGGTAATTCCAATCGAGAACCGACGCATTCTTGTTATTGATGACGAACCGGAAATTCTGAACTTCATAGAGATTCATCTCGTGAACGCGGGTTTTGACGTTCTCAGGGCATCAAACGGCCAGGAGGCTTTGGATCACGTCAAAGCGAATTACTGCGATCTCGTGCTCTCGGATCTTCGACTGCCAGATGTGGACGGGGTGGAACTCATGCAGCAGATCCACACCGTTCAGGCCAGTGTACCTATCATCATCATGACGGCCTACGGCACCATTGAGAACGCTGTGGATGCTATGCGCCAGGGCGCATTTGATTACCTGACCAAGCCGATGTCAATTCAGGATCTGATGTTTCGGATTACCAAAGCCCTGGAGTTTGCTGACCTCCAGGGACAGGTGCGGCACCTTCAGGACGCCCTCAAAGACACGCATCGATTTGAGAGCATCATACGAGCCAGTGGTCCCATGGACCGATTGTGCCAACATGCTGCCCAGCTAGCTGCCAGTGACGTAACCATCCTCATCCAGGGCGAAAGTGGCACGGGTAAAGAGCTGCTCGCGCAGGCAGTACACTATAGCAGCCCCCGGGCAGAGGCGCCAATGGTGCCTATAGACTGTGCCACGCTGACCGAGACGCTATTAGAGAACGAGCTGTTCGGGCACGCAAAGGGCGCTTACACGGGCGCCTATGGAAGCTCCACCGGGCTCCTATCGTCGGCCAATCACGGCAGTGTCTTTCTTGATGAAATTGGGGACATGCCGATAACCACCCAGGCCAAGTTGCTACGGGTCTTACAGGAGCGCTCGTTCAGGCCTGTTGGTAGCACCAAGAGTGTCTCCGTTGATGTTCGTTTTATCGTAGCCACGAATAAGAATCTGAACGATGCGGTTCGAAACAACGAGTTTCGTGAAGATCTATACTACCGGATCAGTGCGGCTACTCTCGTACTTCCACCCTTGCGTGAACGGCCCGATGATATAGCCGTTGTCGCGCGGCATTTTCTCGGGACCTTTGCCGAAGCTGATAAGAGAGCCATTACTGGCTTTTCCCACGAAGCGATGCAGCAGCTTATCTCATATCACTGGCCGGGGAATGTTCGCGAATTGACCAATAAAATAAAATACGCCGTGGCTATCGCACAGGGCCCACAGATTGAAGTTGGTGATCTGTTTACCGAGTTCGACGAAGTGGACCTGAAGCCCCTCCGCAAGGCTAAGGAAGAAGTAGTCCGTTCCTTTGAACGGCAGTACCTCACCACCTTGCTTCGAGCTCATGAAGGTAGCGTTCCCGATGCGGCGAATACAGCCGGTGTAAACCGCACCAACCTCTATGCCCTCCTGCGAAGACATCGTCTCGACCCCGGGACTTTCAAGAACGGCGATTCTGAGCTATAGAGACGCTGTAGAAGTTCCTCCACGAACGGCCGTTCTCATACCCTATTGCGATATGCCGTCGGCTCTGCCGGTAGTTGCCAGATAAGTCAGTGCTTCCTCGGCATCAGTACCTTGGTCGGCATCAGTTGAGCAATCTATCTACGATCCAGTGCATCCCGTGCGAGAGCCAGCTACCGGCGCAGATCCTCGGCGAGCAGCGATGTTAGCCGGGTAATCCACTGGACCGGTAATACTGTCAGATACTTGGCTTTTCTGTCTCGGTCGGCAGATATGTCTCGTCGATCTGCATTTTTTGATATGCAGTTATCTCGCTGTTTCCGTGACAGTTGTAGAGAATAAGGGCGTTGAAAGAAGCTGGCGATTTCATATGCGGGATCCATCGGTCCGGCATGTTCCCAGTCGACCAGGTAGCGCATTCCACGAGATCCCTTGACCACATTTGCCAGTTGGCCATCCGCCTGGTAAAGTCGTCCCGGCGATTCTTTCCAGAGATGTGGTTTTAGATCGAGCAGATTGAGACACCTTGGAAACTCCTGAAGGTAGGTCAGTGTTTCGCGAACGAGAGGGCTCAGTCGTTCGAGCGATCCTTTCGGGCTCAAAAGTTCGCGGTCTATTAACTCGAGACACATTCTGGGAGCGCTTGGACCCACTGGTTCAGCTATCGGTCCGGAGCCAGGGACTTCTGGTCCGTGTATGGTGGCCGAGAAATCTGCGAGGCAGTCCAGGTGTGCAGGGAGTATCTCGTCAGCATCAAAGGAGAAGTCGGGTACCTTGTAGCAAATCAGAACGGACCGCTCAATAAACCGGGCATTGGGTTCTCCCCACGCGAGTTCTGGGACGGCGTCAACTGAGGCTAACAGCGACAGTGCAGCTTGCTCCCGTAGCACCCGGTCCTGGTGCGCCAGAGGGTAGACTCTAAATACCAAATCGACAACGTCGTTGCAGACGGTGTAAAGCAGGTTGCTATATCCGTGCCCGAGTACAGATATCGGTAGCGTGCCATCACTCCCTGGCACGAAAGGCATAGTGGTCGCCAAGTGACGGGCGTATAAAAGCGCTTGTTCGGCCATCAGGAGAGTCTTTCAAGTCCGCGAGCACCAACTGACGATCACTGGCATATTCTGTTTTGTCTGGTCGGCTGGGTGCTGTATATTTGCGGTTGGAACAGGAAAAGAGCTCATAGGTCAAACGGAAGATGACGAAAATACACCGTCTCTGGTTCGTCGAGTCGTGCAATGGAGGCTGATGATGTTAGCTAGTGGAAGAAAAGGTAGTCTGATACTTTTGGTAGCGGTCATGGTATCGCAAGGTGGCTGTGGAAAGACGCTTCAGAATTTCAATCTTGTTTCGGATGGTCAGGAACAGGCAATGGGCCAGCAGTTCTCAAAGGAGATAGAACAGGAACTGAAGCTCTATGATGATCCGGAAGTGGTTCGATACATCGACGATCTTGGACAGCGATTGGCGGCCGTCTCCAAGCGACCGAATCTCACCTATCAGATCAAAGTAGTGGATACTGACGATGTGAACGCATTCGCAGTGCCGGGAGGGTATCTCTATGTCAACAGGGGGTTAATCTCTCATGCTGAGAACGAATCAGAGCTCGCGGGTGTCATGGGACATGAAGTGGGGCACATCGTGGGGCGGCATGGCTCCAAACAGATCAGCAAACAGTACGGACTCCAGTTTATTACTGCTATGCTGCTAGGCGGAGGCGATCCTGGTATGACGCGGCAGATCGCGGCCCAGTTTGCAGGCATTGGTGGCACTCTCGGACTACTTAAATATGGCCGTGAGGCAGAACGCGAGGCCGACACATTTGCCGTGCAAGAGATGTACGATGCAGGAATCGATCCCGTGGGCATGGCCACTTTTTTCGAGAAATTGGTGGCATTACACGGTGCACCGCCCAGCGGGTTTCAGGCGTTGTTCTCCACACACCCTAATCCCCAGGAACGCGTTGATAATGCGCGACGATTAATTTCCCGTCTAGAAGTAAAAGACAGTCTGAAGAAAGATTCCAAGCGTTTCCAAAGAATCAAAAGCCGGCTACCGGCTATTAAGAGAAGAGAAGCCAAAGACGCTTCCCAGGGCAACTAGACTCGGCGCAAGGTGGCCCGCGCTACAGAGCGTCTCGAGGCGACTTCTCATGCTTGTGTGCCTCGTTCGGGAGTGAGTTTGTGGGTGCTTTAATTCTGAAGGGCGGGAACGTGATGGATCCCGCGGTGGGCCTCAATGCAGTGGCGGATGTTCTTATCCGTGAAAACAGAATTGCATCAATCGGACCTGGAATATCGGAGCTCGGAGCCGAGGTCATCGACGTGACCGGACACCTTGTTACGCCAGGGTTGATTGACATGCATACACATATTTGCTGGGGATTCACAGACATCGGCCTCGTACCGGACGAGATCTGTCCCCAAAGCGGCATTACGACTATCGTCGATGCCGGGAGTTCCAGTTGGCCCAGCATGGGATCGTTTCGCAGTCAGATAGCAGGTCCGTCAAATGTACGGGTGTTGGGATTCTCGAATATATCCTCCCTGGGGATCCCAACGGCAGGTACGCCAGAGCTGGAAAGCCTGAAATTTGTTAATATAGACCGCACGGTAGTCTCGGTAGCAGAGAACGGCGACCTCATGGTGGGGATCAAGGTGCGGCAGGGGAATCATCTTGTCGGAAGCAATGGGCTGGATCCGACTAGGTTGGCCGTGGAGGCTGCCGAGCAATTGGCTGTGCCTGTAATGGTGCATGTGGGCAATACGCCAGGTCCGCTTTCTGATGTGCTCGATTTACTCAGGCCGGGTGACATAATAACCCATGCCTACCACGGTTATGCGCATGGTATTCTGGATGACCACAGCGCCGTATGGACGGATGTCATAGAAGGGCACAAGCGTGGCGTTATCATGGACGTCGGTCATGGCGCCGGTAGCTTTAAGTTTGATGTGGCCCAAGCAGCGTTTGAGCATGGGTTCTTTCCCGATGTGATCAGTACGGACATTTACACCTCCAATGTGGATGGTCCTGTCTTTGATCTTCCAACCACTATGTCTAAAATGCTCAACTTGGGAATGCCAATTTCGGATGTCATCGCCAGCACCACTTCTATCCCAGCTCGCGTGATAGGACGTGACGATCTCGGCACGTTGCGGCCGGGTTCCGTCGCTGACGTGGCCGTGTTTGAGAGGCAATCAGGCTCATTCGAGTTTTGCGACAGTCACGGCGATGTGCGGCGATATCCCCAACGGCTGGTATGCAGACATACGGTGCGCGACGGGCATCTGTGGTACAGTGCAGAATAGGTTTCGTTACCATGGGGGCATATCTCGGTTTGGCCGAAACGGGAACGGGACCCCATACAGCACGTTTGTATTGACAAACCCGAGTTGGATCCACACAATAGTTGATCTTCCGAGACAGCCCATCTGAAGGATAAAATGAGACGTATCTACTTGAGCATATGGTTGGTCACGGCATTCATGGTCCTGACCCAATTCACCGTGGCAAATGCGTGGTGGGAAAAGGGCCACCGCATTATCGCGGCCAATGCTGCCGCTGTCTTGCCGCAGGAAATGCCCGAATTCTTCCGTGGAAACGCCGCGACACTGGTAAGACTGAGCGTCCAACCGGACATGTGGAAGGAATTTGGAACAGAGCTGCGAAGATCCGAAAGTCCTGACCATTATCTGGATGTTGAATACCTGGCACCCTCGCCGTCCGAGTTTGAGTTTCAAAGAGACAGGTATGTAGCGATGCGCAAGATCAATAAGACTATGGACCCGGCGCGCGTTGGCATGCTGCCCTATAGAATTCTTGAAGATTTTCAGAAGCTGCGAGGAGCTTTTGCTCAGCATCGCAAAGACCCTTCGAATACATCGATACAGCAAGAGGTGCTCTTTTACGCAGGCACAATGGGTCACTATGCGGGGGACACAGCCCAGCCGCTCCATCTGACCATTCACTATGACGGTCGTGTGGACTCGAAAGGATCTGTAAAATCCGCCAAAGGCATTCATTCCTTGTTCGAAGGTGAATTCGTACGGGATCACATTGAGCAACAGGACAGCGCTCCCTTTGTGCCGGCCCCGGAACGGTACGAAGATCTTCGCCACGCTATCCGTCAGGCATTTACGACTTCGTTTGCTGAAATTGACAGGGTTTATAACTTGGAGGCCGCGGGCCAACTGAAGAATCCTGATTCGCAAACCCTCGAATTTGGCCGTCGCCGACTGGCTCATGGAAGTTCTTTCCTGGCAAGTCTGTGGTACACCGCCTGGGTAGGTTCTAAGGATTTAGACCTTCCCGATCGTTAAGCCTGATCCAACCAGACTCGCAACAAGGCCGAGTCCCGCTCGTCGGGTCGGCTCAACTCGATGAACTTGAAGGAACTGAAATATGGCAGACGTTGTCCTTAAAGATCTGGAAAAGGTGTTCGATAAAAACGTGCCTGCTGTGCGGAACGTTAATCTCGAAATCAAGGATCAGGAATTTGTGGTGCTTGTTGGCCCGTCAGGGTGTGGCAAATCGACTACGCTGCGAATGGTAGCGGGGCTCGAAGAAGTAACGAGCGGAGAGATCCACATCGATGGCCGTCTTGTAAATGACGTGCCGCCAAAGGATAGAGACATAGCCATGGTGTTCCAGAATTACGCACTCTATCCTCACATGACAGTCTATGAGAACATGGCTTTCGGTCTGAAGTTGCGCAAGTACCCCAAAAGCGAGATTGAGGAACGTGTTCAGGAAGCTGGTCACATCCTGGGTATCAGCCATCTGCTTAGCCGTAAACCAAAAGCTCTGTCCGGCGGTGAACGTCAACGGGTGGCCGTCGGCCGTGCCATCGTCCGCAAACCGAAAGTCTTTCTCTTTGATGAGCCGCTGTCCAATCTGGATGCCAAGTTGCGGGTTCAAATGAGAACGGAGATCAGTAAGCTCCATAACAAGCTAGATGCTACCATGATCTACGTGACCCATGATCAGGTTGAAGCGATGACGATGGGCGACCGAATTGCGGTAATGAAGGATGGCAGAATTCAGCAGGTAGCCGATCCGATTCATCTGTACGAGAATCCTGCGAACAGATTTGTGGCTGGGTTTATCGGTAGCCCCGGAATGAATTTTCTTGAAGGAAGAATAGTGTCAGATGAGGATACTCTGGTTTTCGACGAAGGCCATGTCCGTATTTCACTACCTGATCAGATGACCGAAGCTATGAGCCCGTACAAGGACAAAGAGGTCGTCTGCGGTATTCGTCCGGAAGACATCGTGTCCATAAATTCCGGTAAATCCTGGGAGAACCCCCGCGATATTATGGCGCGCGTCGAAGTGATAGAACCCATGGGCAGTGAGACCTTTCTGTATCTTACCACTGGAACCCATACTTTCATCGCCAAGGTTGACGCGCACGTAGAGCCGACCCTGGGTGAAGAAATGCCGCTCGTCGTGAATGTGGACAAGGTTCATTTCTTCGCCAAAGACACGGAAGAAGCCATCATCTGAAGCATAAAGAAAATTCGGCGGCTTCGCCTCAGCAGTGGGAGCCTCCGGTGTCAGCCTTTCCCCTTTGCAACGTTTTGTCTCCCTTCCTGCCGCGTTTCTATATGGTTCGACCACTCATTCTCCTGTTTTCCGCATTCACACTGGTCGGCGTCCTGTGTACGGTAGTCGTAGCGCAGACGGACAGCACGAGTGTGAGACCTACTGCGACCTCCCTTGCGACACAGACGGATTCCGTACAGATTGGCTATTCTGCCGATTCTGTCTTCTACAATACAGCGGATAGCGTATTAACCTTGTCCGGCAACGCAGTGGTCAATTACGGGGAGGTTACACTTAAGGCTGGCCGCATACTTTTCAATACCAGCACCGACATGCTTTTTGCGCAGGATCTGCCAGACTCCAACTCCGATGAGACCCAGGTTCCCACTCTGGAAGATCCCCAGGGCACGCTCGTGGGGGAAAGTATGCAGTACAACATCCAGTCCCGTCTCGGCCGCATATTCAGAGGACGCACAGCATATGATCAGGGATTCTTCGAGGGAGAGAGCATCCGTGTAGATGGTGAAAGTACCCTACGAATTGACCTGGGATCCTATTCCACCTGCGACAATCCATTTCACAAACACTATGTCCTTAAGAGCGCTAAGACGAAGATCATACCTAACGACAAGGCACTGGTGAAGAATGTGGTAGCCTACGTCTATGGGATGCCGGTGTTCTACCTCCCATTTTATGTGCTGCCCCTCAAGCGTGGTCGCCATTCGGGATTTACGGTTCCCACCTATGGTAGCGGCCCCACGCAGGGGGCATACGTCAGAAATATGGGGTACTATTGGGCCGCAAGCGAATACTGGGATTTCAAGGGCACTGCAGATTTTTCCGGCTCAGAGGGTGTGCTGCTACGACCACGTCTACGGTATGCCGATGGGCGTCGTCTGCGGGGGGATGTTAGTGGTTCTTATCGATCCAGCTACGGTCTAAAGTCTACCGGCTGGGATCTGCGGGCAAATCATTTTCAGCAGCTACAGCCGGATCTGCAGGTATCAGGGCAGACAGAGATCGCCAAGAGCCTGTCATTCGTGAATGCTACTACTCGCGGAATAGATCCGGGTCGATTGCAGAGGGCATTGAGATCCCAGCTTTCCGTAACAAAGCGCTGGGGCCAGAAAAGTCTGGATCTGGCCTTTCAGCGAACGGATCGCGAGACGATTTCGTCTCAGAATACGACCTTGAGTTTTCGGTTGCCGACAAGGCCTCTGGCGGCCCGTACGCAGCGCAGGCGCACATCCGGAGGCGCGCCCGACATGAGTCGCGCACCTGTGCCTGCGGCTCCCTCTTGGCTGCAGTCCGTACTCTTCGGTTACTCCGGACGCTTGCAGGATCAGAGGCAGAATACCTCCTCTTCATTTTCATTGCTCGACCAGAATCTAGCCGCTTACGATTCATCGAGGACGCTCGCGACCGACCGTCAGACACTATTTCATCAATTCAACATGTCCTCACAACAGAACCTGGGTGGTTGGTTGAAAATCCAGCCCCAGGCGAGCTATTCCGAGACATGGGGATATGCGGCTGCGGACACCAGCTTCCTGTCAACGGGCGGTGCCAGCACAGATACGACGACAAAGTTCAGCGACTTCGACCGCTCAAACGCCTACACTGTCGGCCTCCAGGCGAATACGACGGTGTATGGCCTGTTCAACCCGAACATCGGCGCGTTGCAGTCGGTGCGCCATGTGATGCGGCCGTCGATTTCATTTTCGCAGGCAGGCCCGCGAAGTGTATCGCGCTCCCTGTCATTCAGCCTGCGTAACGTCTTTCAAGCTAAGACAGTGAACGGTGAGAAGGAGCGCAAAACGGATTTTCTGTTTTCGAATTTGAGCACTGGGTACAATTTCAAGGCCGCAACCAGGCCTTTGCGAGATCTGTCATCATCGTTCAGGATTCCCTCTCGCATGATCAACTTCGATGCACAGTTGACCCATGATTTTTATGAACCGGTGACCAGTGTTCTTCGATTTCCGTGGTTGGAGCGAGCCAGCGTCAATACGACGATCAACTTACGGGGGCAAGGTGGCGAGGGCCGGATGCCGGGATCGGGGGGCTCTCTGGCGGGTACGGGCAGTGCTGGGTATGTCGGGGAAGACACTTCTGACAGGTTTAGCTCATCCGGCTACGGAGACCGATATGACGAGGACTTCGATCGGATAAAGGGCCCTTGGTCCGTAGCGATGACCCACCGGTATACCGTCAGCCGATCGAGCCCTGGTTCGTCGTTCCTCACATCCAGTCACATTGTGAGCGCATCAAATCGGTTCAGTCTGGACAGGGTCACAGATGCGGTAGGTATTTCCAATCGTTTTACCAAGAAATGGAGGGTGGAACACTCCATAAATTACGACGTTCGCCGTCGAGAAATAGTATCTCAGAGTTTCAATTTTCACAGGAATCTGCATTGCTGGGAACTGTTTGTCCGGTGGACACCCAGCGGATTTAACCGGGGGGTATATGTGCGTCTGAACATTGCTGCGCACCCCGAGATAAAACTGGAGCAGCAGAGATTGCGTTGATGACTGGTCAGCCCAACCGCGAGCGCTTACCGAGAAAGGCCATGAGGGCATAATCGAAGGAGGTGGTCGTGTCGAGTGTCAGGTAGTCGGCATAGCTCTCACGGCAGACCTTTTCGTAGCGCTCATTTTGTAGTTTCAGTTGTTCTATATATTGATCTCGAATCTGGTTTGGATCGGTAAAGACCTCTTCACCGGTTTCCAGATCGCGGAAGCGAAGGGGACGGCTGAACGAGAAGTCCTTCTCCGCCTTGTCCAGCAATCGGAAGACGATGACTTCATGCTTTCGGTGCCTGAAATGCCGAATTCCTGAAATCACATCATCGGGATCCTCCTCGAGAAGATCTGAGATGATGATAATCAATCCTCTGCGCTTGATGCGTTCGGCTAGCGTGTGAAAAGTTGTGCGACTGCTTGTTCCGGCTTCAGCGCCCGCTCTATGAAGCTGCTGTAGTATCGTGTGAAGTTGGCTGCCCACTGCCCGAGGAGGGATGTACTGTCGTACTTTTTCATCGTAGAGCACCAAGCCAACGGAGTCCTGCTGAGACAACATGAGATAGGAGAGTGACGCCGCGAGGTATTTTCCGTACTCCAGTTTGCTGATGCCGTCTGATGCGTATCCCATGGATGCGCTGACGTCGAGGAAAATGTAGGACTTCAGGTTAGTCTCTTCCTCGTATTCCTTTATATAGAACCGATCGGACTTCGCAAACACCTTCCAGTCGATATGCTTGATCGGGTCGCCGGGCATATACTGCCGGTGCTCGGCATACTCAACGCTGAACCCATGATAGGGGCTGCGATGAAGACCAGCGATAAAGCCTTCTACTACGAGACGCGCCTTCAGGTCCAGGCGTGAGAGTTTGGAAATGGTGTTCGGGTCGAGGAACTTCCTGTACTCGGGGTTTGACATGGAGGTCTATGGGCCTTCTGCCGCTGCCAGCTCATCTACCAGCCTGCCGATGATTTCTTGGGTCGATATATTATCCGCATCCGCGTTGAAGTTTGTGACTATGCGG